>DATEJC010000061.1:0-7195 GCA_035278345.1 Bradyrhizobium sp.
CAGCGAGGCGCCAAAGACGCTGGTGAATACCAACGTATCTGATCCCAGCGGCTCCACGACCTCGACGGTGGCCGGCAGGTCTACCCACCCGGACGGCAACTCACCGGAGGCGATGTCGACATCTTCCGGCCTTATCCCGAAGGTGACCTTGTTGCCGGCGCTACCCGCCTTTCGTACCCTGACCGTCTGAGTTTCACCGAGCCGCAATGTGTTCAGGCTCTCAACGCGCCCCGGCAGCAGGTTCATTGTGGGGGCGCCGATGAAGCCGGCCACGAACAGGCTTGCCGGCGCGTGATACACCTCGTCGGGCGTGCCAATCTGCTCGATATGACCACCGTTCATCACGACGACGCGATCGGCGAGCGTCATGGCTTCGATTTGGTCGTGGGTGACGAAGACGGTCGTTACGCCCAGCCGCTGGTGAAGCTTCTTCATCTCCACCCGCATGGTACCGCGAAGCTTTGCATCGAGGTTGGACAACGGCTCGTCGAACAGGAAGACCTGAGGCTTGCGGACGATCGCACGGCCCATGGCAACGCGCTGGCGCTGGCCGCCGGAAAGCTGCCTGGGACGGCGGCTCAGATAGTCCGTGAGACCAAGGATATCGGCGGCCTCGCGCACCCGCGCATCGATCTGCTTGCGCGGCATCTTCCGATACAGAAGCGAAAAGGCCATGTTGTCGTAGACGGACATGTGCGGGTAGAGGGCGTAATCCTGGAACACCATGGCGATGTCGCGATCGCGGGGTTCGACCTCGTTGACCTTGCGCGCGCCGATCAGGATCTCTCCGTCGGATATGTCCTCAAGGCCCGCAAGCATGCGCAACGTTGTCGATTTGCCGCAGCCGGATGGCCCCACCAATACAATGAACTCGCCGTCCCTGATCGAGAGATCGATCCCGTGCACGACTTCAAGCGTCCCGTAGCGCTTGACAAGTTTTCGAAACTCAACTGTCGCCATCGTCATTCCCGCTTCAGGTGCTCGCGCGCTGCACGAGTTCAACACCGAGATCAAAGCTGCCGCCGGCTTCAATCGTGCCTTCCAGCCGTCCACGCAGCAGTTTTGCCGTCTGGACGCCGATCTCGCGACCGGGCGGCCGCACGGTCGAAAGGGGCGGCTGGCAGGCTGCCGCAAACTCGAGATCGCCGAAACCACAGATCTTCAGTTGATCGGGAACAGCAAGCCCAAGGCGTCGCGCCTCGAACAGCGCGCCCAGTGCGATCATGTCGTTGCTGCAGAACACTGCGTCGACCTTGGGATCGCTCGCCATCAATTCCCTGAGCCCAAGGGCGCCGCCCACCGCGCTCGCACGTTCCGGCAGCCGGATTTCGACGGGCGCCGCAAAGCCTGCCTGAGAGGCCGCCTCCACGAACCCGGCACGCCGATCCACGGTTCGGTAGTCCTTGTCCATGTATGCGCCGATGAAGCCGAGCCTTTGCGCGCCGCGCTCGGCGAAATGCCGGAAGACAAGCTCACCCACCGAGCGATGCGAGAAACCGACGATCATATCAATCGGATGATCCGAGAGCTCCCACATCTCGAGCACAGGTATATGACTCGTCAGCAGAGTGCGCACGGTCTCGTTCTCGTGACGGCGGCCGGTCAGGACCATCGCCGCCGGAGACCAGGCCAGGAAGGACGATACGAGCTGTCGCTCGGCCTCAGCCGAATAGCCGGTATTGCCGAGCAGCAATTGATAGCCGCTGCCCGCCATGCCTTGCTCGAGCGCCTCGATGGTCGCAGCGAAGAAGGAATTGATGATGGAGGGAATGATCACGCCAATCGTCATGCTGCGCGCGCTTGCCAGCGCGCCGGCGACGAGATTTCGCCGGTACGACAGTCGTTCGATCGCCTCATGGATGCGGCTGCGCACGTCGGGCGAGACGATGTCGGGCATGCGAAGCGCGCGCGACACGGTCGAGGTTGAGACGCCAGCCAGCCGGGCCACATCGGCCATCCGCGAGCGGGGCGACCCAGCACGGTAACGTCTTGAAGATTGCGATTCCGCCATCGACACGCCGCAGGAAAGCCGGATCGGATCAGAATGATAGCGCTTGCATGCTTCAGTCAATCTAGATTTCGACAAAGAACACAGGCGACTTCAATAGAAAGCCCTACGCTCTTGACCCGCCCTCTGCAAGCGCTAACATCAGGCCAAAAGGAGCGCCAAAGCGCTGACGCTGACAAGGATGACGGACGGCCGGCAAGACCGTCCACTGAGCCGGGAGGACAACATGGATCGTAGGACGGTTCTCAAGACAGGCCTGGCTGCAGCCGGGACGCTGGCAATGCCCGCTTACCTGCGGGCGCAATCGAACAAGAAACTCAGCATCTTGACCTGGAATATCGCCGACCAGGAGGCGCTGTTCAAGGAAGAGTTCGAAGAGTTCAAGAAGGCCAATCCTGGCGTCGAGATCGAATGGCTCGACAAGAAGGGACCGGACCTTCCCGCCTTCTATCAGACCCAGTTGGTGGCCGGCACCGCACCCGACGTGATCGACATCCAGGGTGCGCTGTGGGTCGAATGGGCCGCAAACGGCGCGCTGCTCGACCTGACCCCGTACTTCAAGAACGATCCGGCGTTCGTGAAATTGTTCAATCCGGATTACATGTCGTCGTTCGTCTACGACAAGAAGAATTATCTGGTTCCCTTCTACGTCGCAAAGACGCTGCTCTATTACAACAAGACGATGTTCAAGGAAGCGGGACTGTCCGGGCCGCCGAAAACGTTCGACGAACTGCTCTCCTTCTCGCAGGCCATGGGCAAGGGGGAAAAGACCGGATTCCTGACGCTGAATTTCGACTGGTTGTACTGGCCGCTCATGAAGGTGAACGGCATCGAGCTGCTGACGCCCGACTACAAGAAGCCCGCCTTCAACACGCCAGCCGCGGCCGAACTGCTCGATCGTCTCGCCAAGTCGACCGCCTCAGGTGCAATCAACAAGATTGCCTGGACCGGCCGCTGGGTCGAGCCGAACGGCGCGTTCGCATCCGGCACGGTCGGAATGCTGCAGGCCCATTCGGCGTCCTACTTCTTCGTCAAGGGACAAGGGCGCTGGATCAATCCGGAGACGCTCGGCGCAGCCCAGGCGCCCGGAAACTGGTCGACGCCGACCAATCACGGGTTCGGCGTCTCGAAGAGCTCCAAGAATCCGGAGCTCGCCTTCGCTCTGGTCAAGCACATGACCAGCGTGAAATGGGCGACGCGGCTTGCGCAGATCCGCCGGGTGCTGACGGCGAACATCGAGGCCGACAAGGCCGGCCTCGAGTCGGTGAAGACCGTCGATCCGCTGGCGCACGCGGTGCTGCTGACCCAGCTCGAGCATACCGACAAGATGACCGGCAATTGGCCTCTGGCGAACGATGCCCAGATCAAGGAAGCATTCTGGCCGGAATTCCAGAACGCCGTTCTCGGCCGCAAGGATGCCAAGACCGCGCTCGCCGACGCCGAACGCGCCGTCACGCGCGTGCTGCGCAGGGGATAAATCGTCTCACCGCCGCGATACCGCCCGTGCGGCATCGCGGCGCAGCAGGAAATGCTGATGTCCGCAACGGCGATGGAGACTTCGTTCGCCCGGCCGCAGTTCGCCGGGCGACGCTCGACGCGCAAGGCCGTCCTGATCTGGAGTTTCCTTGCCCCGTCGCTGCTGATCTTCCTGCTCTACCGCATCCTGCCGCTCGGCTGGAACGTATTGCTCTCCTTCGAAGCATGGTCGCCGCTGAAGCCCGCCGTCTTCATCGGCTTCGACAACTATCAGGAGATGTTCCAGGACGACGACGTGTTCTGGCAGGCGCTGTGGAACACGCTCGGGATCATCGCTTCCGCCCCGCTCGGGATTGCCATGGCGCTCGGACTCGCACTCCTGGTGAACTCCAACATCCGGGGCCGCGACGTCTATCGCACCATGATCTTCCTGTCCTATCCGCTGATGACGGTCGCGGTTGCGGTGATCTGGCGCTGGATGTTCGATGAGCGCGTCGGGCTGATCAACTATGTCGCGCGTTCGCTTCAGCTCGTGGACCAGCCGATCCCCTTCCTCAACTCCTTCACCTGGGCGCTGCCATGCGTCATCGCCGCCAATATCTGGCAGATGCTCGGCTTCTACATGATCATCATCCTGACCGGCCTCCAGACCATTCCCGGCAACCTGTACGAGGCGGCGGAAATCGACGGCGCCAACTCGTTCCGCCGCTTCCTGCGCATCACGCTGCCGCTATTGAGGCCGTCGCTGTTCCTGTGTTTCGTGATCGGAATGCTCAACTCGGTGACGAGTTTTGACCTCGTCTACGTCATGACCAACGGCGGTCCCGGTCGCGCCACCGAAATCCTCGTGACCTATATCTACAAACTTGCCTTCAACCAGACCCGCTTCGACTACGCGGCGGCGATCACGGTGGTCTTCTTTATTCTGCTGCTGACCGTGACCTGGATCGCCAACCGGCTTTCGGGCGGCAATGTCGGCGCCGTGGAGCACGATTGATGACCAAGCGGCAGCGACACTGGCCGATCCACCTCGCGCTGATCGCGGTGTGCTTCGTCATGCTGGTGCCGTTCTATTGGGTGCTCAAGACGTCGGTCTCGGGAGAGAACATCTTCTCCTATCCTCCCAACATCATCCCGCGCGATCCGCATCCCTTCTATTATGTCGACGTCTGGTACGCGATTCCCTTTGCACGCTTTTTCCTCAACAGCGTGGTGGTGTCCGGCCTGACGATCGTTGCCAACGTCGTCCTGAATGCGATGGCGGGTTACGCGCTGACGCAAACCTTCCCGGGCAAGCAGATCGTGTTGATGCTGTTTCTGTCCTGCATGATGATCCCGTTCCAGGCGACGATCATTCCGGCCTATCTGATCACGGGCAAGATGGGCCTGCTCGATTCCTATCTTGGCCTGGCCTTGCCGATGTTTTCGACCATTATCTGCATCTTCGTGTTCAAGGCGAGTTTCGATGCGGTGCCGCGGTCGCTGATCGATGCCGCACGCGTCGACGGCCTATCGGAGTGGCGCATCATCTGGAAGGTGATGATGCCCCTTGCCAAGTCGGCGGTCGCGACCAATGTGATCCTGTCCTTCATCTGGTCCTGGAACAACTTCATGTGGCCGCTGATCACCACGCGCTCCCAGGACATGCAGACGTTGCCGCTCGGGCTCGCTCGCTTCATTTCATACCAGGAGGATACGACCGGGGCGCTCTACGCCTTCTGCATCATGGTGCTTGCACCGGGAATTCTGCTCTTCCTGCTCGCGCAAAGGGAGTTCGTTCAGGGATTGACCACAGGAGCGACCAAGGGATGAGCCTCGAGGACGATCTCGCCCGACCGCTCTGGAAGCGATGGCTGGTCAATCGCTTCGTTCTGGTTCCCGGTGCTCTCGCGATCATCGCCGTCGTGTGGAACGCCTGGGTCTTGTCCCACAATCATGGTGTGGTCGCAGGCCGGGTGACCGACGCATCCGGCGCGCCGGTTGCTGGTGCCGAGGTGAAGCTTTGGGTGTTCAATTTCACGACGTTCGTCGAACAGGCGTCGACGCAAACCGCGAGCGACGGATCATTCGAGTTCACAAAGAATCCCTCGCATAACATTCAGCTCAGCGCGGAAAAGGCGGGGGTCGGACGATCCCGCGTTCCGGTCAGACTCTACTTCCAGTCGGAAGATATCGTCCTGAAGCGTCCACTCCAGCTTTCCGATACCGGCGCCGACAAGAAGTGACGCAGGCAGGCAGAGAGCTTTCGCGTATCACCATGGCAATGGCTGATCGTGGTACGTGACGAAGCTGCCAGTGTGATGTCGGCCGGCGCGATGGATCACGCCGCGCATGCCGGCGACGCTCTCGGCTACCGGCACCCGGCCGCCCGGCTCGGTCGCCGCCCACCCTGGATGCAGGGCGAGAACGCAGATGTGGCGCGGCGCGAGATCAACGGCAAGCGTCTTCACGATCATGTTCAGCCCCGCCTTGCTCGACCGGTAAGCATAGGAGCCGCCGGAATTGTTCAACGCGATCGACCCCATGCGGCTCGACACGAAGGCCATCGACTTCAGTTCGCTGCGGCCCACTTGTTCAACGAAGGCTTCGGCCAACTTCATCGGCCCGACGAGGTTGGTCGCAAGGATGCGCTGCCACAGCGCGTAGTCGGTCTCGCCGAACGGCGGATGCGGACGGCCGATGCCGGCATTGCTCAGGAGAACGTCAATGGCATCGTGTTTGAGCCGCCGGGACAGCGCCTCGATCGCCTCATGATCCGTGACGTCGAGCTTCACCACCTCGATGTTGCCGCGGATAGCGGCAGTCTCCCGGGCCGCGGCCGGATCGAGGCAGGTCGCGATCACGCGATGCCCATCGTTGGCATATTGCCGGGCGAACTCGACGCCGAGGCCCGTATCGCAACCCGTCACCAGTATTGTCGCCATCGTCTCACGTACCCCAAATCTCTGCTAGCCGAACCGAACGATGGCTCCTCCACGTGCCGAACTTTCGAGGCACGCCGTCACGAAAGCAATTCCCGCGACGCCGTCATCGATCGTCGGCACGAGCCTTTGCGCACCCGAGGTCTGTTGACCGCGCCGCGCTAGCATCATGTCGGCTAGCCCACAATAAAGATTGGCGACTGCCTCCTGCAATCCCTCGGGGTGACCGGGGCGTATCAGGCGCGATGAATTCTGGGCGTCGGCTGACAGCATCGGCTGGCCTCCGGCAACGGTACGAACCTCACCGTTGAGGGACGCAATCGCAAGCTCGTTGTGCCGGCCATGCAGCCATGCCAGGTGGCCGGTCTCGCCGTAGATCCGCAGTCCAATATGGTTCGACATGCCGGCCGCGGCATTGGTTACCGCGAGGTGCCCGCGCGCATCGCCTGCCAGGCGAAAAGACACCTGCGCCACATCATGGACCTTGCGGCCCGGAACCAGTGTTCCGACGTCGGCGGACACCGTCTCGAATGGCTGCCCCGTGACAAAGGTCACGAGATGGTGCGCGTGGGTGCCGATATCGCCGAGAACGAGCGAGGGGCCGGCCCGTTCCGGCTTCAACCGCCAGCGCTGGTCGCCATCGGGGCCCAGCTCGACGGCGGTGGCTAGGCCGCCCGCGAGATATTCGACCTGGACGAGACGGACCGCTCCAATTTCCCCGGCCAGACACCGCGCGCGCATTTCGCGGATCATGGGATATCCGGAATAGGTGTGCGTGACCGCGACCGCG
>DATEJC010000062.1:0-5314 GCA_035278345.1 Bradyrhizobium sp.
GCCATCTGCACCAGCGGCATCAGCTGCTCGCGGTACTGCACCATGTAACGGCCGTTGGAGAGCTCGATCTTGTCGGTGGCGATCTCTTCCAGGCGGGTGACAAGCCCGAGCGGGACCGCCTTGGGCTGGTTGGTGCCGGCGCGGAACACGAGCAGCGAGGTCAGCTGCTCGCCAGAAGAGGCATGGGCGGCGGCATTCTCCTCGGACATCTCATGGGAGGCATTGCCGGAGGCGCCGAGGGCCTTGGCGATGCCATTGGGGTCGATGATCATGATGACGGCGCCATCGCCCAAAATGGTGTTGCCGGAGTACATGTCGATGTGCCGCAGCTTGGTCGACATCGGCTTGACGACGATTTCTTCGGTGTGGAACACGCCGTCGACGACGATGCCAAAGGTCTGGCTGCCGACCTGCGTGACCACGATAAAGCCGTTCTCGGGGTCGGTGGACGAGCCATCGTCGATCTTCAGGAGCTTCTTCAGGTGCATCAGCGGCAGCAGCTTGTTGCGCAGCCGCAAGACCGCGGTGTCCTTGATCCGCTCGATGCGGTGCTCCGAGTTGGCGCGGGCGCGCACCAGTTCCACGACACTCAATTGCGGGATCGCAAAGCGGTCGCCGCCGGCTTCCACGATCAGGGCGGAGACGATGGCGAGCGTCAGCGGGATCTTGATGGTGACCGAGGAGCCCTCGCCGGCGACCGACTTGATGTCAATGGTGCCGCCGATCTGGTCGATATTGGTGCGCACCACGTCCATGCCGACCCCACGGCCGGAGACCGAAGTGATTTGCGCAGCGGTGGAGAAGCCCGGCGCGAAGATGAACTTGTTGATCTGGGCTTCCGTCATCTTCTCCAGTTCAGCCTCGGTGACGAGACCTGAGGAGATCGCCTTGGCCTTGATCTTCTCGGTATTGAGGCCGCGGCCGTTGTCGGCGATGCAGATGATGATGTGGCCGCCTTCGTGATAGGCGGAGAGGCGGATGGTTCCCTGCTCGCCCTTGCCGGCCGCGAGCCGCTCAGCGGGGGTCTCCAGCCCGTGGTCGGCGGAGTTGCGCACCATGTGGGTGAGCGGGTCCTTGATGAGGTCGAGCACCTGGCGGTCGAGCTCGGTGTCGGCGCCGTGCATCTCCAGCTCAATCTGCTTGCCGAGTTCGCCGGAGAGGTCGCGGACGATGCGGGGCAGCTTTTGCCAGGCATTGCCGATCGGCTGCATGCGCGTCTTCATGACGCCTTCCTGCAGCTCGGCGGTGACGTTGGAGAGGCGCTGCAGCGGCACCTTGAACTCGGTGTCCTCGTTGCGGCGGGAGATCTCCAAGAGCTGGTTGCGGGTCAAGACCAGCTCGGAGACCATGGTCATGAGATGTTCGAGCGTGTCGACATTGACCCGGATCGACTGGTTGGCGACCTTGTCGCCCTCGGGCATCTCTTCAGCGGCGGCGCTGACGCGCTTTGCCACTTTCTTCGGCTCGGCAGCGGCGGCCGCGGGCTTCGCGGCAGGTGCAGCCGGGGCCACTTCGATCGCGGTCTCGCGGAAGGCGCGCTCGAGTTCATCGAGCGAGACTTCGCCCGGGCGAAGCGGGCGTTCGAGGGTCTGCTCGACCAGCGTGCCCTGCGTCATCTTGGGCTCGGCGGCAGGCGCAGCCTCGGCGGATGCTCCTTCACCCTCGGCCGCCATGGCGGCCATGCCACGCTCGACCATGGCTTCCAGCTGGTCGATCAGGTCACGGTCGTTACCCTCGGGCTCGGCTTCGGTCGCCTCGAGGCCGGCGAGGATCTCCTTGATGCGGTCGATCGAGGACAGGATCAGCGTCACCGCTTCCGCGGTCACCGGCATGCCGTCGCGGAATTTGCCCATCAGGGTCTCGCCGGCATGAGCCAGCGCTTCGAGCCGCGGCAATCCCAGAAAGCCGCAAGTGCCCTTGATGGTGTGGACCAGCCGGAAAATGTTATCCAGGATCTTGGCGTTGTTCGGCTCCTGCTCAAACCGAACCAGCTGATTGTCGACCGTGTCCAGGCTCTCGCTGGTCTCGGTCAAGAACTCGCGCAAAAGATCATCCATGAACCCGGCCTTACGCAACACAGGGCGCGCGACATCGCTCCGCCCCTTGAGGTTCGGCCAGCTTCTATGGAAACGGTTTAATATTGGTTGAGCATCTGGAAAAGAACGGGCTCAACAAAGAGATAAGGCGACTGCAACAAGCCGCGGGTCCGACGTAAAGATTTGATTAACCTCTGGCGCCTGCAGCGCCGCCGTTTCAGGCGGCGGCGATGACGACGCTTTCGCCTTCAGGCGCCAGCGAAACCTTCAGCCCACAGGCTTGCGCAAGCAGCCGCGTATAGTAAGGCTGCACCGCATGCGCATCCGCTGCCGGCGGCACGCTTGGCGCGCTCAGGACATCGGCGATGTTCTGCGGCACGCGCGCGTTGAGACCAGTGGCGGTGACGCGAAAGCTCATCGTCTCGCCGTCGCCGACCGGATCGATCTTCAGGGTGCCACCGCGCGGAATGGTTTGCTGCGCGATGACGAGCATGTTGAGCAAGAGCTTGACGCGGTTCTTCGGCAGCAGCAGGCGCGGCAGGTTCCAGCCGAGCGTGATCTTGCCGTCCTCGATGTGCCCCTTCGCCATCGCCTGGGCATCGCCGAGATCGATCTGTGCGCCGGAGGAGCCGGCCGCACCGAAGGCCAGCCGGCAGAATTGCAGCCGGGCCGATGCGGTCTTGGCGCTCTTGCGGATCAGGTCGAGCGCAAAATCGCGGTCGTCCGGCTTGGGGTTGTCGTCAAGCACCTCAAGGCCATTGACGATCGCGCCGACCGGGCTGATGAGATCGTGACAGACCCGGGAGCATAGCAGCGCCGCAAGCTCGAGGGCGTCGGGGGCGGGACCGGGAGTTGAAGTGCCAGACATCAGATGTTCCTGGAAAGCTGCACGGTTTCAGCGCGAATCACGCATGCTTTCGGGTTTGATACACTGCAGAAGCTTGGGCGACCAGCGCAGGGCGGGGACGGTTTTGGGAATGAACAACAATGAGACTCGCCCATGAATGAGGCATGTTCAGAGCCGATCGGAGGCGAGGCCGCGGCACGACTGATCGAGCCGCTGACCGATCTGGTGATTCGCGCCGGCGAAGCGATCCTGGCGGTCAACCGCGCCGCCATGAAGGTCGATGGCAAGCCGGACGGCTCGCCGGTGACCGAAGCCGATCTCGCCGCCGACACGATCATCGGCGAAGGGCTGGCGCGGATTGCGCCCGAGATACCGGCGCTGTCGGAAGAGCGCGTCCATCTGGCGAGGCCGCCATACCGCGGCAGTTTCTTCCTGATCGACCCGCTCGACGGCACCAAGGAGTTCGTCGCCGGCCGCAACGAATTCACCGTCAACCTGGCGCTGGTCAGCGCCGGGCGGCCGCTGCTCGGCTTCGTCAGCGCGCCCGCGCTCGGGTTGCTATGGCGCGGACTCGTCGGGCGCGGCGCCGAGCGGCTGAGGCTTGCCGGCACCGAGATCGCATCGGTCGAGGCGATCCGCACCCGGCCCTGCCCGCCTTTGGGCCGGTCATGGACCGTGGCGGTCAGCCGCTCGCATGGCGATTCCCGAACCGAAGGCTTTATTGCCAGGCGGCCGGGCGCGGTGCGGTCCGAACTCGGCTCGGCCGTCAAATTCGCCCGCGTGGCCGAAGGCGCCGTCGACATTTATCCCCGCCTCGGCCCGACCTCGGAATGGGACGTGGCGGCAGGCCATGCGGTGGTGACCGCGGCCGGCGGCAAGGTCACGGACTCAAAGGGGGCCGAGTTGCATTTCGGCCTCAAGCGGGAGGATTTCATCGTGCCGGAATTTATCGCCTGGGGCGATCCGGCGGCGGCAAGCGCTTGATGGCCCTGCGCGAAGGCTTACTGCGCCAGAGTCTTTTCCAGCGCCGGCCAGCGTGTGCGCGCGTCTTTCAGGACGCGGGCGGGGTCGGCCACAAAGGCGTTGCGGCTGTCCTCCCGGGCGAACAGATAGAGCCGCTGTTCGGTGACCACGAAGAAGCGGGGATTGCCCGCATAGGCAATTCCGCGGGCCACATCGATCGGGTCGTAGCCACCGAACTGGGGACCGTAGATCTCCGGGTTGGCGGCGAAGGCGTCGCGGTTGCTGGCGTTGTGGAAGCGCCAGACGGCGCCGGCCTCGGCGGCCTCGAAGGCCGGCAGGCCACGGATCGCCCGGGCATCGGTGAAATAGGCCACGGGATCGAAACCCTCGATGGCGAGGCCGGAATAGCGGTTCACCACAATCCGCTCGGTGGTTGCCCCCTGAGCAGTCCGATCCAGCCCAATTAGAGCGAAAATAGCCGCCAGAAGGGCAAACAAGGCCAATCCAGAGCCTGAACGGTAACTTTCCTGCCGTTGTGCCGTCATAGTTGGTATCAATAACAATCGAGTCGAGGGGACACGGGGCGCAACCTAAAGCCGAGGATGTTGGCGTCAGGTTAAGGCGGCGGCCGGAAATCGAGACCAGGGGTCTTTTCATGATTGTCGTTTCACGCCTTGCCGCGGTCGGGCTTGCCGCGTTGCTGTGCGTGGCCGGACCGGCCACCGCGCAGCAGGGGCAACCGCTTCCTCCACCGGCCGCGCAGCCGCTGCCGCCGCCACCGCCACCCTCGGGGTACCAATATCCGGCGCCGCAGCGCCAGCAGGGTCCGACCAATTACGGGCCTGACGAGCTGGTCAATGCCGGCCACAAGTTCTTCGGCAATGTCTCGCGCGGTCTTGCCTCGATCATCGAGCGTGCGGTCAGCCAATGGGGTCTGCCCAATGGCTATGTGCTCGGCGAAGAAGGCTCGGGCGCGTTCGTCGCTGGCCTCCGCTACGGCGAGGGCACGCTCTACACCAAGAACGCCGGCGACCTGCGCGTCTACTGGCAGGGCCCGTCGGTCGGCTTCGACTGGGGCGGCGATGGCGCGCGCACCATGACGCTGGTCTACAACCTGCCCTCGACGCAGGCGATCTATCAGCGCTTCGTCGGCATCGACGGCTCGGCCTATATCGTCGGCGGTTTCGGCATGACGGCGCTGACCGCCAATAACATCGTGCTGGTGCCGATCCGCTCCGGCATCGGCCTGCGGCTCGGCGCCAATATCGGCTATCTCAAATACACGCCGCGCGCGACCTGGAACCCGTTCTGACGCAAGCGGCGGGCACGCCCGCAAAAACCTGCGAATTAACGCCTCGCGGATTCACGTTAACGCTGCAATGGGCTGGCTTTTCCCCGGCCGCCCATGCAATGTGTTTGGTAAATTTTCCATTGATGACGGGGAGTAGTCCTCATGATCGAACCGATC
>DATEJC010000063.1:0-3397 GCA_035278345.1 Bradyrhizobium sp.
GTGCAGGTCGGCGCGCTCGAGAGCGAGAGCGAGGCCATGCAGCGCATCGAAGCCGCCAAGAGCCAGGCGCGCGGCATGCTCAACAAGGCCGATCCCTTCACCGAGCCCGTGGTCGCCAAGGACAATCGCAAGCTGTTCCGCGCCCGCTTCGCTGGCCTCGAGCGCGATCAGGCCGAGGCGGTCTGCCGCGCGCTCAAGCGTGCCGACATTTCCTGTATCACGGTCCGTAACTGACCTTCCTTCGAGGGGCTTGAGAAAAAGGCCGCGGCGCAAGCTGCGGCCTTTTTCATTGCGCCCGCGACGCCGCGGTTTCCCGCCCGGCCCCCTCGGCGCAAACCTCTCGTCAAGAATTTACGGTTAAGTTTCTCAAAATGGCTTCGCCACGCCGGGCAACGGCGGGTGGGCCATGGGGCATCGAGCAGAGAACAGCCTTCGGAATGTGGCGTTGGTAGCGTGCCGGAGTTAGCTGTGATGCGTGCGAAGCAGAGTATCCTTGGCCTCGTTTACACGGGCGGCGAGATACGTCGACCCCCCTTGGTCGGGATGCAGTTTCTTCATGAGGGCGCGGTGCGCGCGGGCGATGTCGTCGCGGCTCGCCCCCGGCTGCAGGCCAAGGATCTGATAGGCCTCCTCCGCCGTCATTTTACCGCCCGGCGCCGTGCGGCGCTGCCCCCCTGTCCCGTTGCCCTGCGCGTCCTGACGCCAGGCGGGAAACCGGCGGTCAAGATAGCTTTCAAGTAACGCAACGCTTTCCGCGTCGAAGGCCGGTGCCATGGCGAGCAGTTGGGCGAGATTGAACTCGCCGAGCGGCCGGCCGGCATGTTCGCCGGCCAGGATGGTCCCCGACAATTGCCCATTGTCATGGTCGAGGCTCATGTCGAGGAAGGCCGAGCGCACCCGCGAGGTCTGGCCCGACGAACGCTGCCCGCCGCCAAACAGACCCCCGATCGTGGAAAAGCCGGACGTGCCGAACGGCGACCAGCCGAGCAGGCCGGCGCCGAAAATGCCGAGCGGGATCGCAACCGCAAGCTCGCCGCGCAGGCCCGTATAGGCCGCGACCGCCAGCGAAACGACGCCGCCGCCGATCTTGATGGCACGCGCCAACACGGCCGGATTGGCGGCGCGGAACATCTGCAACAGCAGATAGAGGACGATAACGGCGACGACGCCGGCAATCAGCGTAGGCATGATTCAAGTATAGTGGCGTCGGCGGCGAAAAGCATGGGCTGGTATCGCCGATCACTTCATCTGGCTGAGCAGCGCGGCCGCGCCGCTGCTGCGCGACAGTTTCAGCGCCTCGCGGCCGCCTGCAGCATAAGCCGCCGCCGCCCGCAGCAATTCGCGCAGCTGCGCTGCCGCGCCCGGATCGAAGCGGCACCAGGCCCCGCCCGTCAGCCGCGCAATCTCGCGAAACGCGTGCTCGGCCTCGGTATCGTGGCCTTCCTGGAACATGAAAGCAGGCACTTTCAACAAGCCAAGCTCGCCCGCCTTGGTGCAGAGCTCGTCGACGCTCTCTTCCATGGCGTCGCCAACGAACACCAGCGCACGCACACCGGAGGCGACCGCCTCGCGCCGGGTCTCGGAAAGCACCCTGCCGATCTGGGTGTTGCCGCCCTGGCAATCGATCTTGCTCATCAGCCGCGCGAGTTGCACAGAATCGGAGATCCAGCCGGTGGCGCGGCACTCGTTGAGGCCGCGATAGTAGACGAGGCGAATATCGAGACTACCGACGGACGCCGCCTCGCGAAACATGTCAGCCTGCAGCGCGCAGGCCATGTCCCAAGTCGGTTGCCGGCTCATGGTGGCGTCGAGCGCGAACACCAGCCTGCCGCGCGCACCGGCCGCATGCGGCGACATCGCGCGCGCCTTTGCAACGAAGGCGGCGATGTCTTCGGAGCTCGACGCGCGTCCTTCAGGCAGCGGGTCGGCCTTGCGCGAAGGCACCTCTGCCTGGGATTTCGGTTTGGTCGGTTCGCCCGCCATGCACGCTCGCTGGGTAAGCTGCATGCTCTATGTGGGACGGCAATTCGGCGCGGTCAATGTGCTCGCCGCGGACACCCTATCCGCAGGCCGGGATCAGGCAGGTTCGGTTGGCGGCGTCAGTTGGCGGCCTTGGCAGGCTTTCCCTGCGGCGGCGCGTAGAGCGACACCGGGCCGGGCTCGGTCAGGGTCTTCGGCACCGTCTTGGTCGTATCGACCGGCGAAACGGCACTGTCGGTCTGATCGAGGAACTTGTTGAGCATGGTCTGGATCGAGGTCTTCGCCTCGTCCGGACCGGTGTCGCGCATGTCGTTATGCTGATAGCCGGTATCGACCACGGTGATGCCGGCCTGCTCGCACTGCTCCTCATCCGGCACGACGCCGGGATCCGGCTTGAACTGGGTGTCCTTGGAGCGGAACGACAGGATCTTGAACTTGCCGTCCGTCAGGAACGGCACGCGCAGGTTATCCAGCGTCACGACCTTCTTGATCTCGTCCGGATACTGCTTGGCGAAATACATCGAGATGTCGCCGCCCATCGAATGACCAACCATGGTGAGCTTGTCGTAGTCGGCATTGGGCTGGATCTTCTTCATCTCCTCGACCGCAAACTTGATGTTGGCGACGCCGCGCTGAATCTGCGGCAGACGGCCGACATAGAGTTCGCCGACCTTCGTCACCATCGGCGGGTCGGTCGGCAAATCGTGCTGCGGGGCGATCACGAGATATCCGCGCGCCGCAAATGCGTTGGCGAGGAACGAATACTCGGTGTGCTTGACGGTGTTGCCGTGGTTGATGATCGCCACCGGCAGCTTGATCAGACCGGTCTCGGCCTGGATCTGCTTGTCGCGGCGAACGGCGATCTCAACTGCAACCAGGCGATTGTCGCGATCAGGATCGTGAAACGCGATGGTTTCATGGCTGATCGCCCACTTGCTCGCAGTGAAGTAGGCGACGACCAGAAGCGCGGTCAACGAAAGCAGAACGGCAATTCCACGTTTCATTTCTTCCTCGGCGCAACCCTGTTTGGGTCTGTTCCATGTTCGGGACTCTGCGGTCCCTTGTCGATGATATATGTCACGGTGACGTGACGGAAAGCCCAAATCTTGTGAATTGAAAGCCCGGCTATTGTGCGTCGCACCTATCGCTTATGCAGCCGTCCAATGCCGTGTTCGTACTCAATGTATAGGACGGAAGCAGCCAAAATTGGGTTCGGTCAGCTCCGTAAGAAAACGGGGTACCTAGGCTTCCGGTTCCCGGCATTTTTGGGGTGCGTAATTACCTTCCATCCAAGGGGCGGGCCGCAATGCAGGCGGGACGATGACATTCCGCGCTGCGAGGATCGCGGACGCATCAAGGCGCCCGCCGGCAGCCGCTCGGAAAGCCGGTGCTGAACCGGGTGTAAGCGCTTGAAGGC
>DATEJC010000064.1:0-3184 GCA_035278345.1 Bradyrhizobium sp.
CGAGAGGTTCTTGACCTTCACGGACTGGATCATCGGTTGTCTCCTTCGAGGGTTGCGCCGACCTCGTCGGCCGGCTTGAGCCACTCAGGCCCACCCGGCCGAAGGCCCCCTCCCCTCTCTTCGGTCGCTTGGCGCGGCCGCTGTTCAGCCTGCGAGTCCGTCCAGGATCTCGACTGCGCGGCTCGGGGGAACGAACAGCCGCGTGCGGTGCTGGATGATCTCAGTGAAGCAGCCCGCCGCCTTGAGATGAGGCAGCGCCTCGGGCTTCCAGTCGAGCAATTCGAGGCGTTGGTCGCCAGCGACTAAGGCGCGCTTCAGCCGCAGCGCTCCGATCGGCATGATTTCGCCCGAGGTGCGGACATGCTCGACCCGAGCACCGAGGTCGATCTCGACATGGGCCGCGATGCCGAACGCGCCCGCGATGCGTTCCACAAGCGGCGCCGGAATAAGACGCCCGAGAAGCGACTGGCCGTCATCGCTCGTCAGCCGCCAGACCTGGACATGATCGTCGGGCAGCTTGCCCCAGACCGGGAGCAGCAGACCGGTGACCAGATAGATGATCTGCGTGCGGGTCTGCGCGGCCATCGCGTCGCATTCGGCCTGCCAGGCTTCGTCGAAGCTCGCGCGGTCCACGTCGGTCCAATAGGTTTCGGCGAAGAGGTCCTGCCGGTGCCGTTCGGTGCGCGTTGGACGCACCAGCTCGTAGCGGCGCACGGTCCGCCCCTCTTCGTCCGTCAGCGAGAAGGTCGGCCGGCAAATGGCGGCCTTGCCGGAACGCGGGTTGATCAACCCGCGCGCTTCCGGGTCGGCCAGAAGCCAATGCGCTCGTTCCAGGGTCAGCGGCCGATATCGTTCCTCGGTTTCGATACGCAGGATCTCGGTTTCGGCGCCGCTCACGGGATCGCGCCGGATCACCGTGCGGTCGAGGATCGAAATTCGGTCGGCCGCGATCGTTTCGACGCCAAGATCGAGGGTGCCAGCCTCGCGGGCCTTTTCCACCCGTGCTTCGATCAAGCCCAGATATTCGTCGAAGATCGCGTTCTGCAGGTCGATGCGCAGTGCCAGGATGCGGTTCAACCACCGCTGGATCGTGGGCAAGGTCTCAGTGAGCCCCCCACCCTCCCCGGCCAGGTTCAAACCGGTGAGCGACTGGAATTGATCAAAGCGCACCGATTGGAGCTTTCCCTGGAACAGTAGGCGAAACCACTGGTCGAGCGATTCCCGCGCGAAGTCGGACTCCAGATTGTCGCGGGGGTCGAAAAGTCCCTGCCCGCCGGTCTGGCGTTGGCCGCGGGTCAGGGCGCCCAAGCTGTCGAGGCGCCGGGCGATGGTCGAGATGAACCGCCGTTCGCCGCGGCAATCGGTGGAAACGGGCCGAAACAGGGGCGGGCAGGCTTGGTGGGTTCGATGCGTGCGGCCTAGCCCCTGGATCGCCGCGTCCGCGCGCCAACCGGGCTCGAGCAGATAGTGGATGCGGCGGCTCTGATTGGGCGTGTCGAGGCTGGCGTGGTAGCTCCGCCCCGTCCCGCCGGCGTCGGAAAAGATCAGAATGCGCTTTTCGCCGCGCATGAAGATGTCGGTCTCCGCGAGGTTCGTGCGCGCGCTGCGCCGTTCGATCCGCTGACGGCCGTCGGCATCGACGATGATCCGCCGGCTGCGACCCGTAACCTCGGCCACTGCCTCCGTCCCGAAATGCCCGATGATGTGATCGAGCGCCGAGCCGATCACCGGTAGCGCACAAAGCTGCTCGAGGAGCTGGTCGCGCATGGCGATCGCTTCCCGGCACAGCACGGGCTGTCCCGCCTCGTCAATCATCGGTTCCGAGCGCACCGTGCCGTTATCGTCGGTATAGGTGCGCATCTGGCGCACCGGAAAGGCCGCCGTCAGATAGTCGACCAGGAATTCGCGCGGAGACAGCTCGATGTCGAGCCAGGCGCGCTCCTCGGGGGACAGGTTGGCAAGGGCACGGTCGAG
Organism: Bradyrhizobium sp.; assembly: GCA_035278345.1. GTDB lineage: Bacteria > Pseudomonadota > Alphaproteobacteria > Rhizobiales > Xanthobacteraceae > Bradyrhizobium. The sequence continues at coordinate 1,975 of DATEJC010000064.1, forward strand.
CATGGCTTCCGCCGTCGACACGAGCTGGACGACGGCGCAGTCGCCGCGCGCGAGATCGGCGGCGATCGCCGGGATCAGCGACGGCAGCTTCATCGACAGCAGGATCTGGCCGAAGAAGCGTTGCTTGGTCGATTCGAAGATCGACAATGCCGCGGCCTTCGCGCCGCTATTATAGGTGGCACCGCTGAAGCCGTCGGTGACGCGCGTGGCGGCGAGCGCGGCCTGCAGATTGTTGTGAATGATCGCCCAGGCATCGGCATAGGCATTGTAGACGGCGATCTGTTCTTCGCTGAGCCGATGCTCGAGGATGTCATATTCGACGCCGGCGAAGCTGAGCGCCCGCGCGGCATAGAGGCCCTGCGCCTTGAGGTCGCGGGCGATCAACTCCATCGCTGCGATGCCGCCGCGGCGAAGCGATTCCACGAAGGCCCGCCGGTCGGCGAAGGCCGTCTGCGGTCCCCACAATCCGAGGCGTGTCGCATAAGCGAGGTTGTTGACGTCCGAGGCGCCCGTCGCCGAGGCGTAGAGAATCCGGGCGCGCGGAGCGAGATTTTGCAGGCGGACGCCGGCGATGCCCTGTTCCGACCCTTTCGTGGCGCCGAACCGGCCCTCGCCACCGGCCACCCCGGCCATCTCATGCGCCTCGTCGAAGACGATGACGCCGCTGAAATCCTCACCCATCCATTCGATCAGCTGGCGCAGCCGCGTGCCCCTGTCACCGCGGTTGGAGCGCAGGGTGGCATAGGTCAGGAAGAGGATCCCATCGCCCAGCGCGATCGGGGTGCCGAGCTTCCACTGGTTGAGATGCTGGATGTCGAGCGGCAAGCCGCCAAGCGCCGACCAGTCGCGGCGAGCGTCTTCGATCAGCGTCTCGCTCTTGGATATCCAGAGGTGGCGGCGGTTGCCGCGCAACCACTGGTCGAGGATGACGCCCGCCACCTGCCGCCCCTTGCCGGCGCCCGTGCCATCGCCAAGGAAAAAGCCGGTCCGATAGGCGTTGCCGGCCTCTGCCGGCGACAGCAAAAGACCCTCCTCGCTAGATACGAACCGGCCCGGAAGGTCGCGCTCGAACGCCGCGCCAGCGTAGATCAGCGTTTCGAGCTGCGCGTCCGAGAGCAGGCCGTCGTCCAAGATCCTGGCCGGCAGCACGGGTTCATAAGCGACCGGGGGTGCGGCAATCGATCCCATTGCCTGCGATTCGACCAGCGCG
>DATEJC010000065.1:0-2991 GCA_035278345.1 Bradyrhizobium sp.
CGTCGCCTTTGACCTTGCGCGCAAGCGCAAGAACAAGGTCACCTCGATGGAAAAGCGCAACGTCATGAAGTCGGGCGTGCTCTGGAACGAGGTGATGACCCAGGTGCATGCGCGCGAATACAAGGACGTCACGCTGGAGCACCAGCTCGCCGATTCCGGCGGCATGATGCTGGTGAAATGGCCGAAGCAGTTCGACGTCATCGTGACCGACAATCTGTTCGGCGACATGCTCTCGGACATCGCGGCGATGCTGACCGGCTCGCTCGGCATGCTGCCGTCGGCCTCGCTCGGCGAGATCGATGCCAAGACCAAAAAGCGCCGCTCGCTGTTCGAGCCGGTGCACGGCTCGGCGCCCGATATCGCCGGCAAGGGCCTCGCCAATCCGATCGCGATGATTTCCTCGTTCGGCATGGCGCTGCGTTATTCCTTCGACATGGGAACGCTGGCCGACAAGATCGACCAGGCGATCGCGGCGGTGCTCGCCAGCGGCTTGCGCACGGCTGATATCAAGTCGGAAGGCACGACCGCAGCCAACACTCAGCAGATGGGCGAGGCGATCCTGAAAGAACTGCAGAAGCTGCACTGACAACAAAAAAGCCCGGCGCGAGCCGGGCTTTTTCGTATGCGTTCAGAGAAATCAGTACAGCGGGAAGCGCTGCGGATAGCCGCCAAGATCCGACGGCGTGCTGAGGGGCTGGCGGTCGATCGGCCGCTGGCGATTCTCGCGGGCGAAGGTCGGATAGCCGATCTCCGGCGGGAAGGCGTAGTCCTGGAACTTGCGGTCGCCCGGCAGCACTTCGGTGCCGGCGTCGAGCCAGGAGCGTGTCGTGATGTAGACGCGGGTGTTCGGACCCTGCTGAACCACGCGATTGGGGCCGCTCGGGCCGTAATAGACGCGGCCGTTTTTGTCGTACCTCATCTGGGTTTGCTGCGCGGATGCCGGCAGGACGCCGAATGCAAGGACGGCGATTGCCGCAAACAGCACTGGAAATTTGGGGGTCATTCGCGTCCTCGTCATTGCACCCGCTGGAACTCGCAGGCGCGCGTGTCCAATTTGGGGCCATCCTAGCCCCCGACCAAGCGCCCTCACTAGGTCAATTGGGCCACACCCGGCACAGATAATACGCCCGCAGCGTTAAAAGTTGCATGAAAACCAGCGGCTTGGCCGAAACGCCGCGCTCAGATCGCGCCCCGCAGCGAAGGCTTGTCGGAGCCCGACACCCAATCGGTGCGGCAATCGGCGCGCTTCAGCTCGGCGCGGGCGAACAATTCGGCGAGCCTTGCGTCGTTGCCGGCGGCGATCAGGTCGAGCCGGTTGAGGATGCAGGCGATGGCTGCACCGCGGGCGGGCACCGTTTCGCCCTGGCAGACGTAACCGGAAATGCGCAGAGACGGCTGATCGACAGCCTTGAGAAAGCCGAGACACGCGCCGTTGTTCAGGTGGAGCAGGGTGACGGCGCCGAACTTGCTGTCGACCATTCCGGCACTGCCGGACACGGCCGACGGCTCGAATTCGCCGCCCGGCCGGTAGATTTCCAGCTCGGCAATTGGCCGCCCGTTACCGGCATTCCAGCGCAGCACGTCCCTGCGGCCGCCCTCGGGATGCCGAAAGATCTGATAAGACTTTGTTTTATATGCCAAATCGTACTGGTTGCTGGCGAAAGCCGGGGTCGAGCGGGTGGCGAGGGTCCAATCGGGCCGCGCGGATGTCTCGGCATGCATGTCCGGCAGCTGGTCCCACAGATAGACGCCGACGATGAACAGCAGCGCCAGCGTGCCGCAATAGGCGATCAGCCGGGCCAGCGTTCCGCAAAATTCGTCCACCGCGCCCTTCAACACGGGATGAATTCTGCCGGTACCATGAGGAGCGGCCGGAACGGCCTGAAACGGCGGCATCAAACGGTCCGAAAAACGCGTCTAACGTTGTATTAAGGGCGTTTCTCGCATAGAAGCGCTGCCTCTTCCCTTTCCGCCGCAGCCTAAGGGAATGCATTTTTCTTCGGAGAGTGAACGATGGGTTACAAGGTCGCAGTGGTCGGCGCCACCGGCAATGTCGGGCGCGAGATGCTCAACATCCTGGATGAGCGGAAATTCCCTGCCGACGAGGTCGTTGCCCTCGCCTCGCGCCGCAGCGTCGGCGTCGAAGTTTCCTATGGCGACCGCACGCTGAAGGTCAAAGCGCTCGAGCACTTCGACTTCTCCGACGTCGACATTTGCCTGATGTCGGCGGGCGGCTCGGTGTCGAAGGAATGGTCGCCGAAGATCGGCGCAGCCGGCGCCGTCGTGATCGACAATTCCTCGGCCTGGCGCATGGACCCGGACGTGCCGCTGATCGTGCCGGAAGTGAATGCCGATGCAGCCGCCGGCTACACCAAAAAGAACATCATTGCCAACCCGAACTGCTCGACCGCCCAGCTCGTGGTCGCGCTGAAGCCGTTGCATGACAAGGCGACCATCAAGCGCGTCGTCGTCTCGACCTATCAATCGGTGTCGGGCGCCGGCAAGGACGCGATGGACGAACTGTTCTCGCAGACCAAGGCTGTCTACACCAATGACGAGCTGATCAACAAGAAATTCCCCAAGCGAATCGCCTTCAACGTCATCCCCCACATCGACGTCTTCATGGAAGACGGCTACACCAAGGAAGAGTGGAAGATGATGGCGGAGACCAAGAAGATCCTTGATCCCAAGATCAAGCTCACCGCCACCTGCGTGCGCGTGCCGGTATTCGTCGGCCACTCGGAAGCCGTCAACATCGAATTCGCCAACCCGATCACGCCTGATGAAGCGCGCGACATCCTTCGCCGGGCGCCGGGCTGTCTCGTCATCGACAAGCAGGAGCCGGGCGGTTACGTCACGCCCTATGAAGCCGCCGGCGAGGACGCCACCTATATCAGCCGCATCCGCGAGGACGCCACGGTGGAGAACGGCCTCGTGCTGTGGTGCGTCTCCGACAATTTGCGCAAGGGCGCGGCACTGAACGCGATCCAG
>DATEJC010000066.1:0-12910 GCA_035278345.1 Bradyrhizobium sp.
CCGCCATTCCGGCGGCAGCGTCCCTTGCGGGCAGGCGAGCGCAGCCGATTGCCGCACGGGCTGCGCCGGCGCAGCGGCGGCCCTCGAGGGCTGGGCCGGCAAGCGCGCGGCGGCCTCCGCGATGACCATCGCGGCAAGCACGAGTGCGATCACGCCCAGGAACGGATTGAGCCACGCCAGAAAGTCATTCAATCGAACAAGCCAGGCAGGTGTCATGCCCAATTGTCGCGCCGCCCTTAAGCCTGCACAATCTGGATTGCATGAAGGCGGCCTTCGTCCAGTGCGAAGGCTGAAGCAATGACGTGGAAACATGAGGGCTCATTCTCGCAGCGCATTTTTCGCTCGAGTCTTGGCAATTCGTTGCTCCCTCTTCGAATAGAGGGCGCAGGGAAAGCCGGGCGCCGACTGCGCCCGCAGCACCGTGTGCAATGGGTAGTAGAAGAACGCACACGGATTAGACAGGTACAGCCGAGACATCCCGGCTTTCCCCGCGCAATGGCTTTACGGCTTACTTCGTGCTCTCCCCGGTGAGCGGCCTTTATTGTCACCGTTGCCGAGCCCGCACAGGCGGGCTGGATAGACGCCAGGGTCGCGGCGCCAGGACCACACGACTTCGCCGTACGCCGCAGCGTTTTCGTCAGGCGAGAAACCCGCCTGACGCCGCAGCGTCCATCGCAACCCGCGCCACGTTCCGTGACGATCGCGAAACGTCCCTTTGGTGGCACGGGCTGGGCGGATCAATAACGCAAATCAGAATTCTGGTAAAGAGAAATATTTTTCATCCGAGGGCTTGACACGATTCCGGCAAATCGAAAGTGATTTGCCCGTCGTGCCAAATCTGTCAACGCTTCGGGTGGTCCGCACCGTGGAACTTTCATCCTCGCAAGGCGTTGATGTGCATGGCTTATGAAACCCGAGTGAAACCGCCTGCCTCCAGCATTGAGCGGGAGGCGAGGTTAGAGAAGCAACGCATCGAAGCGCAACAGGCGATGGACGAACGCAAGCAGGCCGACGCTGCATTCCGCGCGAACTATGAGCGGCTGAAGGCCGAGCGCCTCGCCCGCGAAGCGAAGAAATAATCCAATGGTGTGATTAATCCAGTGATGTCACCGAGGGCGGATGTACCCTCGTGACGGTGAGGGCCTCCAGCAAGGGATTGCGGAGGCCTTTTGCTTGCAGAGGTTACCATCATGTGGCGGCGCGGCACCGCCGGCGCTCGCTTTGTCAGCCCTAGCGATGCAGCGCCACATCCCGAAAGGCATCGACCAGCGGCCTCTCGATCTGGTTGCGCATGCCTTGCAGGATTTCATAGGCCTTCTCGCGCGGCATCGTCGGCTTGTAGGTGCGATGCTCGATCAGGGCAGCAAAGATGTCGCAAATGGTCAGAACCCGGACGAGGTCGGAAATGCCGTCCGCACAAAGTCCGTCGGGATATCCGCTGCCATCGAGGAATTCATGATGATGTCGTACCGCGTCGAGAACCTCCGGCGAGATGGCGTCGTTTCCCTGCAGAATTTCGAATCCCGCGACCGGGTGGGTCTGGATGAGGGTGCGTTCAGCTTCGGTGAGAAGGCCGGGCTTGTCCAGGATCGCGAGCGGAATCCTTGCCTTGCCGATGTCGTGAAACACGGCCGCCGAGTACAGCCGCTCCAGGTCGGCATTTCCGAGCCCGAGGCTGAGGCCAAAGTCGACGGCAAGTCCGGTTACCAGCAGACAGTGCTGGTAAGTGCCTTCGTGATGACGGCGCACGGTCACAAGCCAATCGGAGAGACCGTGTTCGGCAATGCTGCTGGCGATCTTGCCGCCCGCAGTCCTGGCGCCGCTTATGTCGACTACGGCTCCATTCATCACGGCCGAGAACATGCCGGCGATGCTGGCGGCGCCGACCGAGGCCGCTTCCAGACTCTCCTGCGAGGGATCGTCGGACGGAACAAGCGACGCCTCCACCGGAGCGAGTTTCGCCAGCAATTGGGCGGGATCCACCGGGCTCGTCAATGCGTACGTCGCACCCAGCGCGTAGGCCTGGACGATCGCGAGGGGGCCCTTGCCGTCGATCAGGAATATGCGCCTGGGAATGCGCGCCAATTTGTCGGAAATGGCCCTCACGGCGGAAATGTTGCCGACCTCGGCCAAATCGACGGCAACCACGGCGGCCTCGATCCCGCTGCGCTTGATGGTGGCGCTGGCGAGCATTTCCGACGTCACCATGTGGCTACGCTCGATCATGGCGCGAAGGGCTGATATTTTCGAGGCGCTGTCCGCGATGAGATGAACGGTCATGGTACGGTTGTCGCATGACGCGACTTGCGCTTCTTGTCGGGAACGACGAAGCGCACGCCGATCTCGCATCCATCGATCCGAATGAGCTCGCAACGGCGGAATGCGAGTCCGGTCGAGGACAGCACCAGGAAGAACTCCTGCGCCCGAAGCACATCAAGCGATCCTTCGACCTCCAGCTTCGCACCGGTTGCCGACACATCGAGCATCACACAGCGTCGGCGCCATGTACCGTCGACACTCATCAGGTTCATCGGGTAGCGATGCTCAAAATGGACGCGTTCCGATTTCCGATCGCCGTAGCTCATCAGCCTGGCTCCGCAACCGCCGGATTGCTGCCGTCTGGCCTGAACTTCAGCGCGAAATCACGAATCGAGCCGAAGCGGATGATGCGCTGCGCGGCGGAAAGATTGAGGGATTCGAATGCGGCCATGGCTTGCTCGAGGTCCCGCGGGGACAGCCTGGATTGATCCGGGCAGTTGCTGATCACCGCCTGTGTCGTGTTCCAGTTCAGGCGCGAGGCGCAGCAGGCAACGATCAGACCATAGCGATCGCTCTCATGCAGCAGGGATTCGATGGTCTCGATCGGGACCGTAGCCAGCTGCGAGAGAGCGGCGACGAGGTTGCGGTATTCGCGCCAGGTCGCGAAACGGTTCACGGTGGAGTCGTTGAGTTTTCCGCGTTTATTCAGTTCGAGTATCGTCGCCTGCGCTTGCGAGTAATCGATCTGCTCCGGCACTTTCGCGCAAATCGTGGCTTCGACGCTTTCAATGATTTTCCTGATTGTCTCGCGTAGTTCCGGCGCTGCGACCTTGAGGAGCCGCGCCCGGACCGATCGCGGAAGATTGGAAAGCAGCTCTTGAAGGACCTCTGCAGGCATGTCGGCGCGCCTGACCAGCAGATTTGCCAGTTCGTCGTTGCGCTGCGCCATGCGTGCGAGTCTCGAGTAGCCGTCCCGTGAGAAGCGCGCGCCGCTGTTTCTCGCAAGCTGGACGCAAACGCCGGTGTCGGCGTGGTCCAGAAGTATGTCTACGACTGCCTCGGCCACGCGCATGCGCTGTGCGATGGCGAGGCCGTGCGCGACGCCGCGACAGGCGGCAATTTCGACGAGCTCTTCGTCGGAGAGATGCGCTGATTTCTGCAGGATCGGTGCCGCGACCGCGACCTCTTCGTGGCGAGCAAGCCGCTGGACGATCTTCAGCTGCGAGAGGGGCACCTCCGCCAGCGTGTCGCCGAGTTGCGCCAGATCCGGCACCTCGACGTGGTCGATCAGGCGGATCAGTATGTCATCAAAAATCCCGAGCTGGCGTTGATCGAGGCGGTCGGCCGTTGCGGCAAGCAAATCGGCCACGCCACGCAGCATTTGCGCGGTGCGCTCCGGGCGGGTGCAGACTGAGCGCTCCACCTCGGCAATCAGTTCGGCAGAAGCGATCACAGCCATGAGATGCGCCTGCTTTCTGGGCAAAGCCTTATTATTCAAATGCCTGATTGCAGCCTGCAAACCTTAATTCGGCTTATAGGAATCGGCCGGAGAGGTAATTAGGTGTGTTTGATGTAAGTCAAAACGCTATCGAAATTTGGCGAAAAGGTTCTTCTCTGGATTGTGCTAGCCTTACGACTCTCTCGAAGTGCGACTTGCTGGGCGCGGCGAGAAAAGGGAATTCATTTCTCGTCGCTTGCGCTTTGCCGGACTGCAAAGGGGCAGTTCGCAAGAAAGTTTCGAATGACCAGTGACGCTTTAGCGCCGCTGCAGGCGCCAAGGATATTTCGATTCGCGGATGTCGATGAGTTCAGAAGTTCAATACGCGGCCTGAGCGTGGATTTTACGCCGCTGGTGCGAGCCATCTCGGCGGAGCAGTCCATCCTCAGTCTTCCCGGTTGCGATGTGAACTTCACGAAGTCGTTCCCGCGAATTACTGATGCCCAGTTGGCGCCGGACAGCACGGCCGTCGCCTTCTCGATGGATGACGGCGTTCCCATCCGCTTCAACGGCGTCGAGCGCGACGACACCGTCATCAGCATCGGCGGCAGCGGAGCGCGTTACAGTTCGGTCGAAACGATGCCGAGGCAGTACGCCTCCATCATCTTCAGCCCGGAGGTCACGAACCGGGGTTGGCCGCAGACCGGCCCGAACTTTCATCTCTTCGAGGCAAGCCGCTCTACCTTTTTGAGGCTGCGGGGCCTGGTGAGGACGGTGTTGGCCATTGCAACGGAAATCGGCGGGCAGCCGAATAGTGGCGGCGTTGCGGAGGCAATGCGCGAATCCCTGCTTGCAGCGGTCGACAGCGCCGTTGCGGAATTTGTCCCGGCGCGATGGTCCAGCCAGGCGAACTCGACCCGGCAGTTCAAGATCTTCAGGGACCTCGAGGACGCGCTGTCCGGCCATGTCGGGGATGTCATCTACAGCGAGCAACTCGCCGACCATATCGGCGTGTCCGTGCGGACCATGCACGACACGGTGCAGCGCTATCGCGGCATGAGCCTGCATCGGTACCTTCGGTTGCGCCGGCTATGGCTGGTTCGCCGGCGCCTCGTCGCCGGAGCCGACAGCGTCAAGTCTGCTGCCTTGGCGTACGGCTTCTGGCATCTCAGCGACTTTGCGCAGGCCTATCGCGGCCAGTTCGGCGAGATGCCTTCCGAGACCTTGGCTCGGTCGCGGCAACAGGGCTAAGCCTGCGACGCAAGAAGCTCAGATTTGAGGCGGGTCGATATCACCGGCTTGCCGCTCTCCCGCGCGTGAACTAAGCATAGTGCAGGGCGGATACCACAAGAACAGGCGCGAATAATCGCGCGAGAACGATCCGTCAGGGAGGCGTCAGTGAAGAAACTTCTCGTCAGCGCAGCACTGCTTTCAGCCGTCACTCTCAACGCGGCCATCGCCGGTCCGCTTCCCGAAGCCAAGCCCGATGAGGTCGGGTTCTCCCAGCAGGGGCTGGCGCGGATGGACGATTTCTTCGCGCGCGAGATCGCCGCCAAGCGCGTGCCGGGCGCGGTGGTCGCCATCGCCCGCGACGGCAAGCTGGTGCACTACAAGGCCTATGGCCAACTCGATCCGGCCAAGGGCACGGCGATGCCGCTCGATGCGGTATTCGCGCTGGCCTCGATGACCAAGCCGATGACGGCGGTCGCGGGGCTGACGCTGATGGAGCAGGGCCGGCTGCCGCTGCAGGCGAAGCTGGCCGACTATTTTCCGGCCTTCGCCGACATGAAGGTCGGCGTCGTGCAGGCGGACGGTTCGCTGAAGCTCGAGCCGCAGGCCCGACCGATCCTGATCCACGATCTCTACCGCCACACCTCCGGCCTGATGTATGGCGGCCGGCCCGACAGCGCGAGCCCGGTTGCGAAGAGCTATCCCGGCGGGACGGCGCCCGCCGTCGAAGGTGACGTTTCCGCGTTCATCGACCGCATCACGAAGCTGGCGCTGGCGCACCAGCCGGGAACGGTGTTCGAATATGGCTTCTCGATCGACGTGCTGGGAGCAGCGGTCGAGAAGATCAGCGAGCACCGGCTCGGCGAATATCTTGCACGCGCCGTGTGGCAGCCGCTCGGCATGAAGGACGTCACCTTCAAGCCGTCGGAAGCGCAGCGGGCGCGCCTGGCGCGGCCGTTTGCCAACGACCCGCTCACCGGCAAACCGCAGGCGATCGCGCTGCTCGATACATCCACCAAGTTCGACTGCGGCGGCGCCTGCGCCTTTGGCAGCGTCGGCGACTATCTGCGGTTCGGCCAGATGCTGGTCAACGGCGGCGAACTCGACGGCCAGCGCATCCTCAGCCCCAAGACGGTGCATCTCATGACCAGCGACCATCTCGGCCCCGGCATCAAGAACAATGTCGCGAATGTCGAGCCGCATCGCGCCGGCTTCTCGTTCGGGCTTGGCGTCGCCGTCCGCGTCCGCGAAGGGCTTGCGGCGGTGCCCGGCAATCCCGGCGAGTTCAGCTGGAACGGCGCCTACGGCACGCAGTTCTTCTGCGACCCGAAGGAGCGCCTCGTCGTGGTGGTCGGCACGGCCGCGCCCGGGGACTTGCGAAAATACTATCGCGAGCAGGTGCAGGACATCGTCTATGGCGCTATGGTGCGGTGATCATTGCCGCCAGTGAATTTTGAGGGAGCCAACGGGGGGAACTGCCATGACGTACCGTATCGCCACTTACGTATTTTCGCTCGCCATCGCCACTTCCATCGGCTGTGCCGGCGCGCTGGCCGCAGCTCCAACGGCTGCGGAGAAGGCGGCGCTGAAGCAGGCGATCGCGTCCTGCAAGTCGGAGGCAAAGGGCAAGAAGGTGCCGTGGCTGCAGCGCCGCAAATACGTCAAGAACTGCGTGATCGAGGCGCTGAAGGACAAGCCGAACATCGACGTCACGACGCTGCTGAAGAACCATCCGGACATGAAGGATTTGCCGGCGGAGTCGGCGGACGCGATGTAGGACACGCGGCAGTGGCGCACGAGGCCGCCTCCGGGCGGCCTTTTTGTTTTTGCGGCAGGAGCCATTAGGTGATGAGAACACCGGGCGCGCACGCGGGATTGGTTTTGGCCCCGTAGTGCTACGGACGCGAATTTTCTTTGGGCAATGGACGGATGCGGCGTAGGAAACCGGCGTTTTCGCTACATTGACACATAGCGAGTCGGGACTGTGGGGATGGCAAAGTCATCGAAGCTTGTTGCGGCCAGGAAGGGCCGCGTGCTCCTCGTCAGGCGCCGGCACGACCGGCTCTGGATGTTTCCGGGCGGTCGCAGGCGCGAAAATGAAAGCGAGCGGCGCTGCCTGCGCCGCGAGATCGGCGAGGAGCTGCCGAAGCTCAAGGTTGGGCCGGTCAAACTCTGGAAGGAAGTGAAGGCCAGGAATCGCAAGTCGGGCCGCAGGATGAGCGACGCGATTTTCCTCGCCAAGAAGGCCTCCGGCCGCCTGAAGATCGGTGACAAGAAGGAGATCGACAAAGCGGCGTGGCTCAAGCCGCGCGGCATCCGGCTGACGCCGACCTCGCGCTACATCCGCGACAAGCTGTTTCCGCGCTGAAAGCGCATCCGACGGCGGACGGTCCAGGAGCATGTGGCCGGGAGGGGGTGGCAGGGATGGCCGCCGCGCCACATCTAGGAGGGTATCACCGGCAACCACCGGAAGGAGTTAGCCGTGAACCGCTCCAAACAACCCGTCTTGATCCTGGCTATTCTGGTCACTGCCCTCGGCTCGGGCAGCGGACGATTTCCAGCTTCCGCCAAGTCTGAAACGACGGCGGAGATGCTCGCCGTGCAAATTCGCAGTCAGGGCCACGTTTGCACCAAACCGCAGCAAGCTACCCGCGACACCAAGCTGTCGAAACCCGATTACGACGTCTGGGTTCTGAAATGCGAGAACGCCACCTATCGGTTTGGCCGCTATCCGAACCTGCCGGCAAAGATCGAAAAGCTTGATAACGACGGATCTGCAGACGGCAAGAAATAGCGGCTCGGTTTCGAGAGACGGAACGAACTCAGGGACGTGGAACGGCGGCGCGATGGCGGTGGTGGCGACGGCGGTCGCTAACCTCGCATGCCAGGGATCGGCGCCGCCGGCGTGCCCGGCGGCGTTTCCTGCTGCAATGGGCAAGACCGACAGCCGAATGCCGACGACACGCGACCAGGCGCGGGATGCGGCGAAAGCCTTAGCGCGGACCGAGCGCGAGAAGTTGGAACGAGCCCCGTGAAATTCGTCGCCGCCCGCCAAAAAGCCCTGGCGCTGGCCGAGGCTTTCAGTCTTCAGTTCGGAAGAGAGGTCAGTACTTCGCAACGGCCGGGCCGCCGAACCGATAGTTAAGGCCAACGCGGGCGATTGCCACGTTGTCGTGGTGAGTGAAGGCCTGGTCGCTTGAAAACCCACCAAACGACCGGGTCCGATAATCATTGTCGGCCGTTCCGATGTAGAGGAATTCGGAGCGAAGGCTGAGGTTGGGCGTAACGGCGTATTCGGCGCCGAACCCGGCAACCCACCCCCAGGTCCAGTCATCCACATTCGCCTGCCCGTTGAAGGCGGGGGCGGCGGAAAAAATGACCGAGTAGTTGGTGCGCGTGTGCAACGCCGCTGCGCCGCCGGTCACGTAGAGCAGCATGTTGTCCAGCGCAATGCCACCACGTGTCCGCAGGGTGACAACGCCATCGAGGCGCGCTCGGATGCCGCCGGTTATCAATGGATCAAGCCGTTCCGTGGCAACCAATCTGTTATTGCTCAGCCACGCACCATCAACCTCGACACCCCAGAAGGTGCTGCAATTGACGACGTTGTAGCCGATCTGTCCGCCTACCGTGCCACCCCAGGAGCTGACGGTGTTACCCTCAGCGGAGCCAGGCACCATGAAAGGCGAGAAAATCTGACGATAGGCATTGTGGTTTGAAGCGCCGCTATTGATGCCGAGATAGAAGCCGCTCCATTGCGCGGCGGCGCAAACTGGCCGGGCCGTCGCAGCCGCAGCCTTGGCCGCCATGTCGGCTGCCGAAGCGACGCCGATGCTCGCCAGCGCCAAAAACGAACCGATGATCACTTTCTTCATTTCGAGTCTCCGACCAGGTCAGGTTTCCATTTCCAGCTTAAGTTGGAGACGCAGGGATTTCCGGACCCAAAAACAGACCACGTGTGCGCTTCACGCCGGCCCGCGCCGAGCCGTTCGCCTGACACCCGCGATTCGCAAATTCCTCGCGCAATGAAGACGGTGCGCATGCGGCACTGCATGAAGGCGGCGCCCGGCCACACGCTGCACGGCCTGCGCAAGACGCTGGGGAAGGCGCTCGCCGAGCAGTCGACGACGCGTCAGTTGATGGGCGTGCTCGGGCACGACAACACCGAGCCCGCCGAGCTCTATTCGCGCGAAGCGGAGCAGGTGCGCTTGGCGGCCGCCGCCATGGAAAAGCTGATGAACTGGCGCCGTCCGAAGGCTGGCTAACCGGCTGGCGAACCTGCCTGGCTAACCCTCCTGCAAGCTTTTGATTTCAAGAGGAAATGGCGCTCCCTAGCGGAATCGAACCGCTCTCTCCACCGTGAAAGGGTGGCGTCCTAACCGATAGACGAAGGGAGCAAAACGCAAGGTAAATCAAGGCGTTGGATGCAGGATTTAACCCGGTTTGCGGCCGGCTGCAGGGACTGCCCCGGCCGGTTGCGAGCGAACGTATAGTGGCGTTTGCGAGGGCGGGCAAGTCGGCGCGCGGGCCTGTTCGGCGCTTTTGCGGAGCGGTTCCGGATGGACGGAAAAGCGGGGGCTTTCAGCAACGGAATTTAAATCCCGGGGGCGTAAATCGATTTGAGTTTTACGGAAAGAGCTTCGATGTCGGTTGGACTGCCCAAGATTGGGGCGAAGAAACGCGAGGCGCGCAAGTCGCTGCGCCAGCCCGGATGGATCACGCTCGAGGGCGGTTTTGCCGCGCGGACCTGCGTGGTGGAGGATCTCTCCACTTCAGGCGCCAGGGTGACGGTCGAGGACAACAACACGCTGCCGGCACGGCTGCGGCTGGCATTCACGCGCGATGCGCGCAGCGGCAAGCCTTGCGAAGTGGTCTGGCGCCGCGGCCGCACCGTCGGCGTGAAGTTCGTGCGCTGACGCAGCGCGTCACGACATCGGCGGCGCGATCCACTGCACAAATGCCGGACGCTCGGAAACCAGCGCGAACCAGCGCTCCATGTTCGGCTGCCTTGGCTTGCTCACCCCTTCGACGCCGAACCAGCGGCGGGCGAAGGCGGCAAGCGCGATGTCGGCGATGGTGAACTGATCGCCCTCGATGTAACGGCGGTTTGCGAGCTGCGCTTCCACCACGCGCCAGACCACGGCTTCCGCATCGGCATGCTTCTGCAGCGCGGCCATGTCGCGCTGTTCCGGCGGCGTTCGCACCAAGCCCCAGAACACCGGCCGATCGACCGGCTGCAGCGTCGACAGCGTCCAGTCCAGCCAGCGGTCGACTGCGGCGCGGCCCCTGGCGTCCTGCGGATAGATCGGCGAACCCTTGCCGTAGGCGAGGTTGAGATAGCGCATGATGGAATTGGATTCCCACAGCACGTAATCGCCGTCGACCAGCGTCGGCACGCGGCCATTGGGATTCATCGCCAGATATTCCGCCGTGTCGTTCTTGCCGAAGGCCATGCCGGCGTCGATGCGCTGATAGGGGATGTCGAGCTCGGCCAGGCACCACAGCACCTTCTGCACATTGACCGAATTGGCCCGGCCCCAGATCGTCAATTGTCCCGCCACGACGCGCCTCCCGCTTTTGCCTTGGCCTGACATAGCGGAATTTCGCGCTGGAAGCGCCGCCAAAAAATCGGGCCCCGCCATGCGATGGCGAGGCCCGGTCGATAATCGCTGCGCCCTGCGGGCGCGAGGCTCACCAGTGGCCGGTGTTCGGCATCGAGGACCACGGCTCGGCCGGCGGCTTGGGATCGCCCTTCTGCAATAGCTCGATCGAATGCAGATCGGGCGAGCGCACAAAGGCCATGTTGCCGTCGCGCGGCGGGCGGTTGATGGTGACGCCCATCTTCATCAGCCGGTCGCAGGTGGCGTAGATGTCGTCGACCTCATAGGCGAGATGGCCGAAATAGCGGTCCTCGCCGTATTTCTCCTCGTCCCAGTTGTAGGTGAGCTCGACCAGCGGCGCCCCGCGCGTCTTCGGCAGGTTTTTCAGGGTGTCGAGATCTTCAGCGGCGCAGAGGAACACCAGCGTGAAGCGGCCCTTGTCGTTGTCGATCCGGCGGACTTCCTTGAGCCCCAGCGCGTCCTGGTAGAATTTCAGCGCGGAGTCGAGATTGCGCACGCGCAGCATGGTGTGGAGGTAACGCATGGGTGGGGCTCCCTGAGGGTCTTTGTTATGCGGCGTTCAATAGCAGAAGATTGCCGCCAAGGGCAGGGGGTGAGCCCGGCTCCAGCAGGGAACGCAGTAATGTTGAGTTGACACCGGTCGATGATCGTTCGCGTCTAAACGCGCCTACGCCACCAGCGCCTTGATCGTCATGGCCTGTTCGACGTTGTGGACCGCAATCGCGGTGTGCGTGTAGTCGCCGACCTCGTTCGAATTGGCGATGTGGCGCAGCAGGTCGTCGCCCTTGATGACGTGCAGGCCGACGCCCTGGTCGTGCGAGGGGTAGATGCCGAGGACCACGTCGTGGCCGGCAATCACGGCGCGCAAGGCGAGCGCCTTGTCTTCGGACATCTGGATGAAGGTGCGGACATCATCGGCAAGTCCGCGCAGTTCGTCAAAATCGATCACACGCATACTCCACGCAACTAACTGCGCGGATTCTAGCCACGACCTGCTTACTCGAAAATGAAGAGCCACGAATTTTGTCCGGCGATCGGCCGGGCGCGGCTGACGGCGCCCCTGATTGGTGAGCATGATCGACTTGAGCAAGAAGTTCGCCCTGCGAGTCGACTATGCTCGCGCCAACTAATTGTTAATTGCTTTTGCCTGCGGATTTTCCCGATTCCGATTCGTTCTTTGAGAACGAAATAGAGTCAGAGGAAGAACATCTGCGGGATGAAGCTTCATATTTTCGTCGCGCGGGCGAGTTCGCGATCAACTTGATTCGCCACGCGTCAAGATTTGACACGATCGCGCGTCGGTGCATCCTGTCCCGCCATGCGTCGGTTCAAAAATACGCGGCTCGCGCGGATGAGCAGCGGACATTATTGCGTGATACGCGACCTCGGTCTGGTGAAGGGCGGGAAGGGGTTGCGGCACCATGAGGTCGTGCTCGACCTGACCTGTCGCGGTCTCTGGCGCGGCGCATTCACATTCGCAAAGTCGGTGTTGCGGCCGCGGGCCGATTGGGCAGACACGTCCTGGCCTGAGGTTTCCGCACAGGAAGGCGCGAGCGAGCCGGTGCTCGCGACGCAAACGACGCGCGGCTCGCGCGGCTAGGCTTTGGACCGGACGCAGGCCTTGCTCAGGCCTTCACATCCACATGGTCCAGGGCGGCGGCTTCCTTCGCGGCTTCCCTGGCCTGCGCTGCCTTGAAATCTTCCAGCGCCTGGCGTTCGGCTTCGTTCTTGGCCGCAAAGACGTTCAGCACGTCGTCGCGAATGACATGCTGCGGGGCTTTCTCGGTCTGATCGGTAACGAGCTGGACCCGGGCTTGCGTCACCGCATGGGGCGTGGGGTAGACGAGCATGGCACGACACCTCCTTCCCCGTAAAACTCCCAATGCCGCGTTTACGATTTGTAAACAGGTTGGGTTAACGCTCGCGGATATTTTGCGAGGGAACCGCCGGGTCCCGAGCGCGTTTCCATTCCCAGTGATGGAGCGACGACGATGCGCAAGACCACGCGCAAAATACTGGCGCTGCTGGACGAGGAGCAACGCGAAGCGCTGCTTGAACTCACCGATTTCAGCCTTGCCGTCTTCTCCGCCGGCCTCGCAGTGGCCCTGCTGAAGAGCACGATCGATTTCATCGCCCTGTTCATTTGACCGGCGCCGCAGCGCAGAAGGCTAACGCGGGCTTACCACGTCAGGGATAACCCTATTGAGTTACGTTAAGGGCTGGATTGGATTGCGCGTGATGCGCCCTGGCTTAAGTATGGTTGCCGGAGAGCAGCCATGGTCCCTTCGTTTCACAATGCGGACAGACCGACCCATCGCCGCGTGATGGCGATCGGGCTGCTGTTTTGCGCGGCCTTTGTGCT
>DATEJC010000067.1:0-4556 GCA_035278345.1 Bradyrhizobium sp.
GCTGGACCCGGCACAGTGACTTGGGCTGCGGCCGAGGCGTTCCCTTCGCTGCGCACCTTCGCCCTGCTGGATGCCAACGATGCCTTGCGCAAGCTGGCGCTCGATCTTGCCCGCGAGAGCGGCCGTCTGATCGCGTATGAACGCGGCGATGCTCGCGTGCTGCTCGCCAAAGCCGAGGCGGCCGATCTCGTCGTGGCGAGCTATGTCATCGGCGAGATAAGCGAGACCGAGCGGACGTCGCTCGCAGCGCTGATGTGGCAGAAGACGCGCGACACGCTGCTCGTCGTCGAGCCGGGCACGCCCGCCGGCTACGCGCGGATCATCGCGCTTCGCCGGCAACTGATCGCAGCCGGCGCGCACGTCGCGGCGCCCTGCCCGCACGACGGCGCCTGCCCGCTTGTCCCGCCCGATTGGTGCCATTTCGCCCAGCGCCTGCAGCGCTCGCGCGCGCACAAGCAGGTGAAGGGCGCCGAGGTGCCGTTCGAGGACGAGAAGTTCGCCTATGTCATCCTGACGCGCGCGCCTGTCGGGCGGCGTCCCTCCCGCGTACTGGCACAGCCTGCGGTCGGCAAGGTTGAGGTAAGCGCCAAGCTTTGCACGCCCGGCGGCGTCGAAATGGCAAGAGTCCCGCGGCGGGACAAGGCGGCCTATGCAGAAGCCCGGCACTGGCGCTGGGGCGATGCGGTCGGCTTGAACTAAACCGGCCTTGCATCCGACCAAGACAGGAACCAATTTTCGGCGAGCTGCCGCCCGGCAGCCGTTTCGCTCAGGGACACCCCTTACTCCCACCAGGAGATTAGCCTCATGTCGTCCGGCTGGATCGTTCTCGGCATCATTGTCATCCTCGTACTCTTCGCGATCGGCGCCTATAACCGCCTCGTCGCGCTCCGCCAGCGGGTCGACCAGGCCTTTGCCGACGTCGACGTCCAGCTCAAGCAGCGCCACGACCTGATCCCGAACCTGGTCGAGACCGTGAAGGGCTATGCCAGCCACGAGCGCGGCACGCTCGATGACGTCATCAAGGCTCGCAATTCCGCGATGTCGGCGCAGGGCCCGGCGCAGGTCTCCGCCGCCGAGAACCAGCTCTCCGGCGCGCTCGGCCGGCTGATCGCATTGTCGGAGGCCTATCCGGACCTCAAGGCCAACGCCAATTTCCAGCAGCTCGCGGGCGAACTCTCCGACCTCGAGAACAAGATCGCCGCCAGCCGCCGCTTCTTCAACAACGCGGTCCAGGAATACAACACCGGCATCCAGCAGATGCCGGCCGCCCTGTTCGCCGGCGCGTTCGGCTTCACCCGCAAGGAATTCTACGACCTCGGCGCCAGCCGCACGGAGGTCGAGACCGTGCCGACGGTGAAGTTCTAGGCCCTCGGAAGGTCCGGCGAGAGGCAGCGCATCATGGCCGCCTACGGTCTCTACACGCATATCGCATCGAACAAGTTCCGTTCGATGATGCTGCTCGCCGGGCTGTTCCTGCTGATCTACGTTCTGGTCTATGCCGGCGCGCTGCTGGCGGAAGTCTTCCTCAACAGTGACCGCGCGGCCGGTGATTACATCCTGCTCGCGGCGCGCGACCTGATGGCGGCATTCCGCTGGGCGACCATCGCCGCCGCACTATGGATCGTGATCGCGTATTTCTTCCACCAGAACATGATCGATGCCGTCACGGGATCTGAGTCGGTGACGCGCAAGGAGCAACCGCGGCTCTATAATCTCCTGGAAAACCTCTGCATCTCCCGCGGCATCCCGATGCCGAAGCTGAAGATCATGGATAGCCCGGCGCTGAATGCCTTTGCGAGCGGGCTGAACCGGCGGCAATATTCCATCACCGTCACCACGGGCCTCCTCAAAGCGCTGAACGATCAGGAGATGGAGGCCGTGCTCGGTCACGAGCTCACCCATATCCGCAATGGCGACGTGCAGCTGATGGTGGTCGCCGTGATCATCGCCGGCGTGGTCGGCTTCTTCGGCGAATTGTTCTTCCGCGTGTTCACCAATCTGGAATGGAATTCGTCCGGCAGCAGCGGCTGGTCCTCCTCTTCGTCGTCATCATCGTCGTCGTCCTCATCAAGCAGCGACAGCAAGAGCTCCGGCGGCGGCGCGGTCGTCGTGGTCATTGTCGCGATCGCGCTGATCGTGCTGGCGTGGCTGCTGTCGCAGGTGGTGAAACTGGCGCTATCGCGCTCGCGCGAATATCTGGCGGATGCCGGCTCCGTGGAGCTTACGAAAAACCCCGATGCCATGATCACGGCGCTGCGCAAGATCGAGGGCCGCGGCGAGCTGCCGGGCGCGACGTCCGCCGTGATGGAGCTCTGCGTCGATAATCCCCGCGAGGGCTTTGCCGACCTGTTTGCCACCCACCCCTCGGTGCAGTCGCGGATCGACAAGCTGGTGCAGTTCGCCGGCGGCCGCGACCCCGGGCCGCTGGAAAATGCAGAGGAGAGCTCCGCGGAGCCGGAAGAACAGGAAGCCACCCCTGCCGACCCGCCGCCTCCGCTGCCCCACAACGGACCCTGGGGCGATGCCGACGCTCCCCTCGGCATTCCGCCGCTCCCGGGACAGGGCCCCTGGGGCCGGCATCGCTGACCCGGGCCGGCCGGCCAATTCCCTCCGGCCATTAAGGAAATCCGCACAAGCCGGCTTGCTGGCGGCTTAAAGGTTTGAATTCCCCCTTGTTTCTGCCATGTTCGCGCCCAAAGCAGAATACGGGATATAGCCGATCGCTCCCCGCGGTCGGGGGCGCGTAAGGGACAGCGATGGCAAAGCCGGTTGTGATTGTAGTGGGTGCGGACAAGGGCGGGGTCGGAAAGACCACGATTTCGCGGACTCTTCTCGACTATTTCAGCGCCAACAACGTGCCGACCCGGGCGTTCGACACCGAGAGCCCGCGCGGCACCCTGAAGCGCTTCCACCCCGACATCACCGAGATCGTGGACATGACGACGACCTCGGACCAGATGAAGATCTTCGATACGCTGAGCGCAGGTCCCTCCGTGACCGTGATCGACGTCCGCGCCGGTCTGCTCTCGCCGGCCCTCGCCTCGCTGCGCGACATCGGCTTCCTCGACGCCGCCAAGTCCGGCCAGATCACTTTTTCCGTGTTCCACATCCTCGGTCCCTCCATCGCCTCGCTCGACGAAATCGCGGAGACCGCGGGCTTCATGACTGGCGCGAAATATTTCCTGGTCAAGAACTTCATCAACGACACCCAGTTCTTCCAGTGGGACCAGGCGACCTACAATTCCTATTTCCACCGCATCAAGGATGCGACCGACCTGACGATCCCGAAGCTGAACGAAATGGCCTACGAGCAGGTCGAGGTCGCCTCGGTGCCGTTCCTGAAATTCGTCGCCAACAAGGGCCCGCATGACGAGGCCGCCAACTACTCCTTCGTGCTGCGCGGCTATGTCCGGCACTGGCTCGCCAATGTCTGGAGCGAATTCGACCGCATCAAGCTGACCGACCTCGTCGGCGCGCCCGGCGGCAAGTCCGTGCGCAGCAGCGGGGAAAAATAACCTGCCCGTAGCGGATGGGGCTGGATCGGGCGCGAAATTCGCCCGATATAGCTCTCGATGAATTACACGCCGGTCTACATCATCTGCTCGCCCCGCCCGCAGGTCGGCAAGACGCTGCTGGCGCGGCTGCTCAGCGAGTTCCTGCTGCTCAAGAATGGCAACGTCGCCTCCTTCGATATCAATTTGAAGGAACCCTCGCTGCTGGAATATCTGCCGCGCACCACCGAGACCGCTGACGTCATCGACACCTACGGCAAGATGCAGCTGATGGACCGGCTGATCGTCAATGACAGCATCGCCAAGGTGGTCGACCTCGGCTTCCACGCCTTCGACGAATTCTTCAAGATGATCGAGGAGATCGGCTTTGTGAAGGAAGCCGCCCGCCGCGGCGTGGCGCCGATCATCCTTTTCATGGCGGACGTCGACCGCAATTCGGCGCGCAGCCACGAGACGCTGCGCGAGCAAATCCCGTCGCGCGCGCTGGTCACCGTCGACAACGAGTTCGTCGTGCGCGGCGAATTGCCCGATGCCATGGGCGGCGGCCGCATGCTGACGATATCGGCGCTGCCGCCGTTCCTGAAGACCTATATCGACCGGCTCAGTTTTTCATTCACCGACTATCTGCGGCAGGAGAAGGATTCGTCCACCGAGCTGCACCAGTGGATCCGGCGGAATTATCTCGCCCTCCGCGATCTGGAGCTGAAGCTGGTCTTGCAGCGGTGATGGGTGGCGTGCGGGCGCGGCATCCTCGATGTCGTTCCGGCGAAGGCCGGGACCCATAACCACGGCTGCGCGTGGTTATGGCGAGCTGGAGCGCCAGCCCGTCCTGACAATTGACATCGGTGGTTATGGGCCCCGGCCTTCGCCGGGGCGACGGTCCTAGTGTCCCTCGAACGAGATCAGCGTGCGCACGGGCACGTCGAGCTTGCGCAGCTTGTCGGCGCCGCCCAGTTCAGGGAGGTCGATGATGAAGCAGGCGGCGAGGACATTGGCGCCGATCTTGCGCAGCAGCTTCACCGCGCCTTCGGCGGTGCCGCCGGT
>DATEJC010000068.1:0-7134 GCA_035278345.1 Bradyrhizobium sp.
CCGCTCCGGATTGCCGAAATTGAGGTTGTCGGTGATGGCGAGCGGCTTGCCGCCGACCGCGGTGATGTTGCGCCAGGCTTCCGCCACCGCCTGCTTGCCGCCCTCGAACGGATCGGCCTCGCAATAGCGCGGCGTGACGTCCACGGTCATCGCAAGCCCCTTCGGCCCGTCCTGCACGCGCACCACGGCGGCATCGCCGCCCGGCCGCTGTACGGTGTTGCCGAGGATGACGTGGTCGTATTGCTCCCACACCCAGCGTTTTGAACACAGCTCCGGCGTGCCGATCAGCTTCTCCAGTGCCGCCGAAATGCTGACCGGCGCTTTGATGTCGCGCGCATGCACGACAGGCAGCGCGGGGGAAGCGACATGCGGCCGGTCATAGAGCGGCGCTTCATCGCCAAGTTCCTTGATCGGCAGGTCAGCCATCACGTCGCCGCCATGCTTGACCACAAAGCGCTTGCTCGGCGTGGTATAGCCGACGACGGCGAAATCGAGGCCCCACTTCCTGAAGATCGCCTCGGCCTCTTTCTCCTTCTCGGGCTTGAGCACCATGAGCATGCGCTCCTGGCTTTCCGAGAGCATCATCTCATAGGCGCTCATGCCGGTTTCGCGCGTCGGCACGGAATCCAGCATGAGATCGACGCCGAGATCGCCTTTGGCGCCCATCTCGACGGCCGAACAGGTCAGCCCCGCCGCGCCCATATCCTGGATCGCGATCACGCAGTCGGCTTCCATGATCTCGAGGCACGCTTCGAGCAGGAGCTTCTCGGCGAAGGGATCGCCGACCTGCACCGTGGGCCGCTTCTCCTCGGAATCGTCGTCGAATTCGGCTGACGCCATCGAGGCGCCATGGATGCCGTCGCGGCCGGTTTTCGAGCCGAGATAGACGATCGGCATGTTCACGCCGGAGGCCGCCGCATAGAAGATCTTGTCGGCGTCGGCGAGGCCGACCGCCATCGCATTGACGAGGATGTTGCCGTCATAGCGGGTGTGAAAGCGCACCTGCCCGCCGACGGTCGGCACGCCAAAGGAATTGCCATAGCCGCCGACGCCGGCGACCACGCCCGACACCAGATGCCGCGTCTTCGGATGCTCCGGCGCGCCAAAGGAGAGTGCATTGAGGCAAGCGATCGGCCGCGCGCCCATCGTGAAGACGTCGCGCAAAATGCCGCCGACACCGGTGGTGGCGCCCTGATAGGGCTCGATGTAGCTCGGGTGGTTGTGGCTCTCCATCTTGAAGACCACGGCCTGGCCGTCGCCGATGTCGATCACCCCGGCATTCTCGCCCGGCCCCTGGATCACCCATGGCGCCTTGGTGGGCAGCCCGCGTAGATGGATTCGCGAGGACTTGTACGAGCAGTGCTCATTCCACATCGCGGAAAAGATGCCGAGCTCGGTGAAGCTCGGGACCCGCCCGATCAGCTTCAGGATTCGCTCATATTCGTCCGGCTTGAGACCGTGGCTGGCGACGAGCTCAGGGGTGATCTTGGGTTCGTTGGTCTGCATGGGGCCCGTAATAGGAAGTCCGGAGGGGCTGGAAAAGGCCTTTTAGGGGCCATTTTCCCGCTGTCCAGAGCTTTGCGGCTGGGTGCCGCAGGAACGAGGTTTGCACTGCGCCGAAGGATCGGATTTAAGGGCGCCAAATCGCAATTGAAGGCCCATTTTCGTGAACGAGCTTCCCCAAAACGCATTCCATCGCCGCCCCGACGTCCATGTCGAAACCGAGGGCGAATTCGCGGGCTGGCGCACCTGGACCCGCGACGCCTTCGAGACCCATAACGGGCCGTTCTGGCACCGCATGGACGAGACCGGCAAGGTGCAATGCGTCTTCCGGGTCGAGAAGAAGCATCTCAACGGCCAGCGCAACGTCCATGGCGGGTGCTTCATGGCCTTTGCCGATTACTGCCTGTTTGCGATGGCCTCGGCACATTTGCAAAGCCCCGGCGTGACGGTGGGCTTTTCTTGCGAATTCCTCGACGCGGCACGCGAGGGCGAATTGATCGAATGCGACGGCGAGGTGACGCGCGCCGGCGGCTCGCTGATCTTCCTGCGCGGCACGCTGCGCTCCGGCGAGCGAAAGCTGTTCACCTTCTCCGGCACGATCAAGCGGGTGAAGTGGAAGCAGCCGCCGGCACCGGCCAGCACTTCCGGCACATAGTCATGCAGCCGGCGTCATTGTGCTTTCCTTGCGGATAAGGCGATAAACGCAGGGAAGCGCCGGGAAAACAAGTTGCCGAAGAGCACAGCATTCAGCGAGGTCGAGGCGGCGCCTGCGCCGCAGCCCGCGCCTTCTCCCGCTCCGCCCCGACAGCACAATTGGCGCGACTATGCGCTGTTGCTGGCGCTTGCCTGCTGCTGGAGTTCGACCTATCCGCTGACCAAGATCGGGCTGGGCTCGATCCCGCCCATCACGTTCATCTCGGCGCGCTCGCTGATCGCAGCCGCCTTTCTCATCGCCGTGCTGCGCATCCGCGGGCTTCGCCTGCCGACGGACGCCAAAGCGTGGAAGCTGTTCGCGCAGCAGCAGACCATCAACTCGACCATCCCGTTCCTGATCATCACTTGGGCGCAGCAATATGTGCCGGCCTCGACCACGGTGGTGCTGGCTTCGACCACGCCGATCTTCGCCTTCCTGATCACATGGGGGATCACCCGCCATGAGCCGGCGACACTTCTGAAACTGCTCGGCGCGATCCTCGGGCTTGGCGGCACGGCGGCGATTATCGGCCTCGATGCGCTGGGCGGGCTGTCCAGCGACCTCGTCGCCGAACTGGCGATCCTGCTCGCGACCATCTCCTTTGCCTGCGCCACGATCTTCGGGCTGCGGCTGTCGGAGTATGAACCGATGGTGGTGGCCGCGGGCTCACTGCTGTTCGGCGGCTGCGTGCTGTTGCCGCTCGCGATGATAGTCGAACATCCCTGGACCTTGCGTCCAACAGCGGAATCTCTTGCTGCAGCCGCCACGATGGGCATCTTCTCCTCAGCGCTCGGTTTGATGCTGTTCTATATGTGCCTGCAGCGGCTCGGCACGATCACGACCAACGCGCAAGGCTATTTACGCATTCCCATTGGCGTTGCCCTGTCGGTGCTGCTGCTTGGCGAAAGCGTGCCGCAAAATCTCGCGCTGGGCCTCGTGCTTGTCATGGCCGGCGTCGCGGCGATGACCGTCCCCGGCGATGCGTTGCATCGCGCGATGCAGCGGCTGCGCGGGCGCTAGCTACTTCTGGTCTTTCTGGTCGGCGAGCAACTTCCGGAACTTCTCGACGTCGCGCGTGACGAGCTGCTGCAGTACATCGGGCCCGTGCTCGTTGGCGTCGGGCGCGACGGTCGACAGGTCGGCAAAACGCTTCTTCACCGGCTCGCTTTCGACTGCGGTCTTCGCGGCGGCATTGAGCTTGTCGATGATCGCTGCCGGCGTGCCCTTCGGCACGAACAGGCCGTTCCAGCCCTGCGCTTCGAAATCGGGAAGGCCCGCTTCCGCCGAAGTCGGCAATTCCGCCAGCGAGGCAAGGCGCACGTTGGCGCCAACGACGAGGCCCTTGACCAGTTTTTCGTTGATCGGTTGTGCGACCGATGCGGCGGCGTCGCAGACGCCGTCGATCTGGCCGCCGATCGCGTCGGTCAGCGCGGGCGCCGCGCCGCGATAGCCGACCAGCGTGACGTCGATACCGGCGGCATGGGCAAAGGCCTTGCAGATCAGGAAATTCGAGGAGCCGATGCCGGCATGTCCGAGATTGACCTTGCCGGGGTTTTTCTTCGCGTAGTCGATGAACTCCTGCAAGTTCTTGGCGGGAAAATCCTTGCGCAGCGCGATGATGCCAAAGGTCTTCGCCACGACGGCGACGGGCAGGAAGGATTCCGGCGTAAAGCTCAGCTTGGGATAGATGGTGTAGGTCGCGGCATTGGTGCCGGCATTGCCGATCGCGATGGTGTAGCCGTCGGGCTCCGCACGGGCGACACGCGCCAGCGCAATCGAGCCGCCGGCGCCGCCGACATTCTCGATCACCACGGGTTGCCCCAGCGCTGACGTCATCTGCTCGGCCACCGTGCGCGCGATCACGTCGGACGTGCCGCCGGCCGCGAACGGCACGATCATGGTGATGGGACGGGTCGGGTAATTTTGCGCGCTGGCCGCAGTGGCAATGGCAAGCGTGGCAACGGCGGCAAGCAGCCGTGCAGCGAGCGATATCACATTTTGATTCTGATGCGTTTTCTTCACGCGAACCGGTCCCCCCTGCGCTCGAAAACGCTATGCAGCCTTATCCAGATGCGCCACAAGCCCGGCGAACAGGCCGCGGCCGTCGGTGCAGCCCATGATGTCTTCGACGTGATTCTCCGGGTGCGGCATCATGCCGAGCACATTGCCGCGCTCGTTGACGATGCCGGCGATGGAATTGGCGGCGCCGTTGATGTTGGCTTCCTCATCCACATCGCCCTCAGGCGAGCAGTAGCGATAGAGCACCCGCCCCTCGCCCTCCAGCCGCTTCAGCGTCTCTTCGTCGGCCTCATAATTGCCTTCGCCATGGGCGACCGGCACGCGGATCACCTGGCCGGCATTGTAGCCGCGGGTGAACGGCGTATCGGAACGCTCCACACGCAGATGCACGTCGTGGCAGATGAATTTCAACCGCGCATTGCGCATCAGCACGCCCGGCAAAAGGCCCGCCTCGCAGAGGATCTGAAAGCCGTTGCAGACGCCGAGCACGAGGCCACCCTTGGCCGCAAAGTCGCGCACCGCATCCATCACGGGCGCTCGCGCCGCAATCGCGCCGCAGCGCAGGTAATCGCCATAGGAAAAGCCGCCGGGCACCACGACGAGATCGGTGCCCTTGGGCAGCGCGGTCTCGGCGTGCCAGACCATCGCCGTTTCATTGCCCGAGGCCAGCTTCAGCGCGCGCGCCATGTCGCGCTCGCGATTGATTCCAGGGAAGACGAGGACGG
This sequence comes from Bradyrhizobium sp., assembly GCA_035278345.1. GTDB lineage: Bacteria > Pseudomonadota > Alphaproteobacteria > Rhizobiales > Xanthobacteraceae > Bradyrhizobium. Next base: position 4,942 of record DATEJC010000068.1, read on the forward strand.
CGGATTTCATCTAGAGCAGCTCGACCCGATAGTTCTCGATCACGGTGTTCGCCAACAGCCTGTCGGCGGCATCCTTCAGCGCAGCTTCCGCCTTGGCGCGGTCGGCGCCGGCCATCTCGATGTCGAACACCTTGCCCTGGCGCACGCTGGCGACGCCTTCGACGCCGAGCGATTTCAGCGCGCCTTCAATGGCCTTGCCTTGCGGATCGAGGATGCCGGTCTTCAACGTAACGGTAACGCGTGCCTTCACGGTTTCTTCCTCAACCTCTCTTTTTAAGCATGATCTTTTCCCGAAAACCGGTCCCCACTTTTCGGGATCATGCTCTAGCTCTAGCTCTTCACCAGCACCGGCCCGGTGCCGACCGGCCGCTCGTTCTCCATGAGGATGCCGAGCCGCTTGGCGACTTCGGTGTAGGCTTCCAGAAGCCCACCGAGATCCCGGCGGAAGCGGTCCTTGTCCAGCTTCTCGTTGGATTTGACATCCCACAGCCGGCACGAATCGGGGGAAATCTCGTCGGCGACGATGATTCGCATCATCTCGTTCTCGAACAGCCGGCCGCACTCCATCTTGAAGTCGACGAGGCGGATGCCGATGCCGAGGAAAAGCCCGGTCAGGAAGTCGTTGACGCGGATGGCGAGCGCCATGATGTCGTCGATCTCCTGGGGCGTGGCCCATCCGAAGGCGGTGATGTGCTCTTCCGACACCATGGGGTCGTTGAGCTGGTCGTTCTTGTAATAGAACTCGATGATCGAGCGCGGCAGCTGGGTACCTTCCTCGATGCCGAGGCGTTGCGACAGCGAGCCCGCGGCGACGTTCCGCACCACCACCTCCAGCGGCACAATCTCAACCTCGCGAATCAGCTGCTCGCGCATGTTGAGACGGCGGATGAAGTGGGTCGGCACCCCGATGTCGTTGAGGTGCTGAAACAGGTACTCCGAGATCCGGTTGTTGAGGACGCCCTTGCCCTCAATGATCTGGTGCTTCTTGGCGTTGAAGGCTGTCGCATCGTCCTTGAAGTGCTGGATCAGGGTGCCCGGCTCGGGGCCCTCGTAAAGCACCTTGGCCTTGCCTTCATAAATGCGTCGCCGACGGCTCATTGGGATGTACCGTGTTTTGTTGAAATCCATCGATTTGGTGTGCTCCGGATGACAAGGACTTTAGGACCCACGACGGAGCTGCCGTGAAGGCCTGGAACCTGACCCGACAAGCGGAAACAGAACAGGAACCGGACCTTTGGGCAACCTAACCGATTGGCCTATGCAGCACAATCGATCCGGCCCCTTGCGGCCGAGTTATACCGTGGCGGTTTCGGGGCTGATTCTGCCGTTTTGCCTGCGGCTTAAAGGCCCGTTGTTCCGCCGGATTCCTACCCCTATCTAGGCGCGCAAGGGGGCCATCGCAACGCGCGCCACCCCCGTCTATTTCCGGCAGGAGGGAAATCCCGAGATGACCACTTTCGACAAGCGCGAGGAAGGCTTTGAGAAAAAGTACGCCGTCGACGAGGAGCTGAAGTTCAAGGCTGAGGCCCGGCGCAACAAACTCTTCGGCCTGTGGGTGGCGGGCAAGCTCGGCCTGTCCGGCGATGCGGCTGCGGCCTATGCCAAGGAAGTGGTCGCCGCCGAGTTCGAGGGGCCGGGCCGTGTCGCCGCCAAGATCACCGCTGATCTCAAGGCCAAAAACCTCCCGGTCGACGAGGCGGAAATCCGCGCCAAGTTGGCTGAGCTGATGGCCGAAGCCGTCGCGCAGGTACAAGCTGGAACGTGAGTCGCCCTAGCTAGCTCCTGCGCGTTTTGGCCAAGCGCTGTTTTCGGCCGGCCCGCCCCGCGGCCGGCCGCATTCGTTTTTTGTGTAGAACGTCACGCCTCCTTGAACCCGTACTCCGGCACATTGCCGCTGGCGCCGTAGTATTTGTACGGCAGGAATTTGCCGGACATGGTGATCTTGACGCGATCGCCCTTCGGGTTCGGCAGGCGCTCGATCAGCATGTCGAAATCGATCGCCGACATGATGCCGTCGCCGAATTCCTCTTCGATCAGCGCCTTCCACGCCGGCCCGTTGATCATCACCAGTTCGTAGAAGCGATAGATCAGGGGATCGGTCGGCGGCATCGGCGTGCCCTGCCCGCGCATCGGCACCTCGTTGAGCATCGCCACTTCCGATTTCGACAACCCGAATAGTTCGCCGGCGTTGGC
>DATEJC010000069.1:0-22520 GCA_035278345.1 Bradyrhizobium sp.
GATGTGCGTGAGATCGAGGCAGATGCCGGGCACGATGCACTTCTCCAGCGGATACTCGTTGATGGGAATGCCGCGCGGGCCGAAGTGCCGGGGCGCGTCGATATGGGTTCCCGCATGGTCCGGCATCGAGATGAACATCGAGGCCAGCCCCCAGATATTGCCGGACTCGACGAGCGATTCTTCGTGCGTCTTCCAGACGCCGTGGATCACAGGCGGGTGGCCGGGATAGCTCGGCGTGCGGTGATAGAGCTCGCGGCTGAGATCGACGATCTTCACTTTGGCGCCCTCTTGCTGGAATTCATCAAATGCTGGCCGCTTTTTCCGTATGGCGCAACTGCGCGCGGCTTGTTGCGGCGCATCGGCTTCATCCCGCCAGAGTTCGCGGTTGACCGGAAGCCCGCGCGCCGCTTCAATTCAGCCAACCAACAACAAGAAAAGGGACACATCACAGCACCGATACCGGGAGGATGCCGATGCCTGCGCCCATCAATCGCCGCCAGTTGCTCTCGCTTGCAGGCGGCGCCGCCGCGCCCTTCATCATTCCATCGGCCGCGCGATCGCAGGAAGCGCAGTGGCCCGCGCGCTCCGTGCGCTACATCAACGGCTTTCCGGCTGGCGGCGCCACCGACGTGCTGTCGCGTATCCTTTGCCAGCGTTTGAGCGAGCTCTCCGGCCAGTCCTTTGTCGTCGAGAACAAGGGCGGCGCCGGCGGCGTGCTGGGCGCCGATGCGATCACGAAATCGCAAGCCGACGGCTACACCGTCGGGCTCGGCGGCATCGCCTCCAACGTGCTCGCGATCGGCAATTACGCCAAGCTGCCTTACGACCCCGTCAAGGATTTCACCTTCATCTCCGGCATGTGGCAATTGCCGAACATCCTCACCGCGCGAAAGGATTTCTTCTCGCAGGACGTCAAGGAGCTGTTCGCCGCCTTCAAGAAGGAGCCGAAGAAATACACCTACGCCTCCGCCGGGTTCGGCACCACGCTGCATTTGTCCGGCGAGATGATGAACTCCATGGCGGGCGTCGAGGTCATGCATGTACCCTACAAGGGCGCAGGCCCCGCGCTGAACGATCTGCTCGGCGGCCGCGTCGATATGCTGTTCGACAATCTGCCGGGCTCGCTGCCCTCGGTGAAGGCCGGCCTGATCCGCCCCATTGCCGTTACGGCGAAGAAGCGCCTTCCCGAATTGCCCGACGTGCCGGCGATGGCCGAATTCCTGCCGGGTTACGAGATGACGTCCTGGGCCTGCATGGTCGGCCCGGCCGGCATCCGCGGCGACATCATCGAGCGCGCCAACGCGCTGACGGTGCAAGCCCTCAAGGACGACTTCGTGAAAAAGCGCTACGCCGACCTCGGCGCCACGGTCTGGCCGACCACGCCGGATGAGTGCAGGGCCTATCGCGACAACGAGGAGAAGCGGCTGTTGCCGATCATCAAGGCGGCCGGCATCAAGCCGGAGTGACGCATCGGCTGCTATTTGCTTCAGAAGAAGCCGCTTTGCTGGTAGAGTGAGCAGGCGTCCCTGCCTGAGGTCACTTCCGGAACTGAGGTGAGTACATGAACACTCGCCGGAATTTCGTCCTGGCGCTGGTGTCCGGCACTCTGGCGGCAACCCTTGGCGCGGGCGCACAGCAGCCGGCAGGACGCCGCCGCATCGGCGTGCTGCTTTACAATTCGCCGCAGATCGATCCGATTGGCCCATTTTTGGAAGGCCTGAAGGCGCACGGATATATCGAGGGCAAGACCGTCGATATCGATTTTGCGTACGGTGAAGGAAACCCCGACCGGCTGGCCGAGCAGGCTGCAATGCTGGTCGCGCGCAAGCCCGACGTGATCTGGGCCTATGGCGGCGATGTCGCGCCACATGCCAAGCGCGCAACGACGTCGATCCCGATCGTCGTGATGGTGAGCAACGATCCGGTCCAGGCCGGTCTTGTCGCCGGCCTCAGCCAGCCCGGCGGCAACGTGACCGGTCTCACCCTTATCTATGACGATCTCGCGGGCAAGATGCTCGACCTTCTGAAGGAAGCCGTGCCCGAAATGTCACGCGTCGCGGTGCTTTGGAATCCCAGTCATGCCGATCCGGAGTTCAGGGAAACGAAACGGGTGGCCGCGTCGCGGAATGTCGAGGTGCTGTCGCTCGAGGTGCGTCAACCCGCGGATTTCGACGGCGCCTTCAAGGCCGCGCTCGATCAGCGTGTGGAAGGCCTGATCGTCGTTTCGACCCGGCTTCTGCTGAGGCAACGGCAGAAAATCCTGGCATTCGCGCAAAGCTCCAGAATTCCTACCATTGGAAGCTGGGGTGATTGGGCGCGCGACGGATTGCTTCTGGCTTACGGTCCCAATACGGAAGTGACCATGCGCCGTGTGGCGGAGTACGTGGACAAGATCCTCAAGGGTGCCCGCCCTGCGGACCTGCCCATCGAGCGGCCCACGCGCTTCGAACTCGCTGTCAATCTCAAGACCGCCGGGTCTCTCGGCCTGACAGTGCCGCCGGCATTGCTGGCCCGCGCCGACACGGTGTTTGAGTAAAGGAGCAGGCATGATGGGCCGCATTGGCTCATGCGCCGCAATGACCGGAAGGGGATTGCGATGATCCGTCTGTTGTCCGTTCTGCTCGTCTTCGTTTGCACCAGCCAGTCGGCCAGCGCCCAGACCTGGCCGTCGAAAAATATCCGGGTGATCGTGCCGTACGCGGCCGGCAGCACCACGGACATCGTGCCGCGATTGATCTTCGAGCAGCTTGGCGTGCAGCTCGCCCAAACCTTCGTGGTCGAGAACCGCGGTGGCGCCGGCGGCACCATCGGCTCCGCCGCCGTCGCGCGCGCGGACCCTGACGGATATACGCTGCTCGTGAATTCGAACGCCCATACCATCGCGCCGTCGTTCTATCCGGCGCTTTCCTATCACCCGGCGCGCGACTTCGCCGCCGTCGTGCCGCTCGGGATTTCGCCGAACGTCCTCGTCGTTTCGCCGCAGCGTGGCTACAAGACGATTGCGGACCTCGTGGCGGCGGCGAAGGCAAAGCCTGGTTCGCTGAATTTTTCCTCCGTCGGCGTCGGCAGCGCGACCCACCTTTCCGCCGAGCGCTTCCGGCTCAGTGCGGGGCTCGACATGGTCCATGTGCCGTTCAAGGGTGGGGCGGAAGCCATGACCGAAGTGATCGCCGGGAGGATCGACTTCTATTTCGGCCCCGTCGGGCTCGTCCTGCCGCAGGTGAAAGAGGGCAAGCTGGTGGCGCTGGTTCAGAACGGCCTGCGGCGGTCCAGTTCCTTGCCTGATGTGCCGACCACGCGCGAGGCCGGCTTTGTCGATGCCGAGTTTCCGATCTGGTTCGGCCTGTTCGCGCCGGCGAAGACGCCGCCGGCCGTCGTTGGAAAGCTGCACGGCGAGGCGTTGAAGGCCATCCAGTCGCCGAGGACCGCCGAGAAGCTCGCCGGCCTCGGAGTCGATCCGCTGCCGATGGGCTCGGACGAGTTCGGCAAGTTCGTCGAGCAGGAAGTCGCCGCGAATGCCGCGCTGGTCAAGGCCGCCGGCATCAAGCTGCCGCAATAACGGCGAGCGGAGATGGTAAAACGGGAGCCCGAGCGATGACAATGCCGACCGTGGCGCAAATGATCGTCTGGATCGTCGTCGGCCTGATCGGCGGCGGACTTGCCTCGCGCCTCATCACCTGGGACCGCAAAGGTTTCGGCAATTTCCGCAATCTCGGCCTTGGCCTGGTCGGCGCCCTGATCGGCGGCATGCTGTTCCGCTGGCTGAACCTGCTGCCCAGTCTCGACAAGGTCTCGGTCTCGCTGCGCGACATCGTCGCCGCGGTGGTGGGGTCGCCGCTTGTGCTGCTCGCAATCTGGCTGTTCCGGCGTTACGTGAAGTGAGAGGGACGTTCTCCGCAAGGCAGGAGGAACGTCTCCGTGGAACCGTTGATCGGATAGAAATCGACAGATCTCGTGCGCAAAGAAATATCGAACCGATTTTTTCTGGAACGATGGCGACGCTCACTGGTTATCGGAACAGAGCAAGTAGCTTTTGAAGGAGAAAATCCCCGGAAGTGAAAGGCTCGAGCCCCGTCATTCATTCAGTGGATGGCGGGGTCTATTTTAGCAAAGTCCCCGTTTTGGATCAAATCGGCTCGCATCGGCGTTCCCCAACTGTATTTGGGCCCTCGCCAATTGAAGGGAACGGGACGATGCCGAGAAAGGAAACCATCCGGAAGGCGCGCGCGGACAAGCGCGCCGGGAAATCGCCGAGTACGCAGGCCGGCGAGTTCGTCAAGGAGGAAATGGACAAGATCCGCCGCGGCGAACACGGCGCAAGGTCGGCGCGACAGGCGGTTGCCATTGGACTATCGGAAGCGCGCCGTGCCGGCGTCGATCTCAAGCCGCCGAAGAAGGGCCGGACGAGCGCGCGCACGCGCCGCAGTGCGAAATACGCCTATGAGGCCGGTCAAGGCCGGCGCAAGCCGCGCCGCCGTCCCCGCGTTTCGCGCGCCGTCAAGAAAGCATTGAAGGCCGAGCCGAGACGCGCCGCCTCGAAGCGCGCGCTGTCGCGACAGACCACCAGCGCAGCCCGCCGCCGCAGCGCAGCCTCGCGTTCAGCGGCTGCCCGAAAGGCGGCACGCACCAAGGGCGCGAAGGGAAGGTCTGTCGCTGCGAAGAAAGCGGCGCGCACCCGGGCGCGGCGACGGCGGTGAACGGCGAGGTTGTTCGCTTCGCTACTGCACGACGTCGAGCTTCACTGGCGCAACGCCCCTGCCGACCATGCCGAGTTCCTGGGCGGCGGAGTAGGAGACATCGACCACGCGTCCCGGCACATAGGGCCCGCGGTCGTTGACGCGGACGGTCACCGAGCGGCCGGTGCGCTGATTGGTGACGCGAAGCTTGGTGCCGAACGGCAAAGTGGGGTGAGCCGCAGTAAGCTCGTTCGGATCGAATTTTTCGCCGCTCGCGGTCCTGGTGCCCTCCGAATAGAAGCTCGCGATACCCTGCGACTTGCCGCCGGACTTGCCCTGGCTCTCACTTGCCTCCGGTGCTGGCGCGCGGCGCACGACTGACGCGGTTGCCACCGGCCGGCGCGGCTGCTCGATCGTGGCCTGCCGCGTGGTCGAGCTGCGCAGGTCGGAATGCTGCGTCCGGAGCGGCGATTGCCCACACGCCGCGAGCGCGGCGCTGGCGGCAATGATCACGGCAAGTTTGAAGAATCGAGACATGGTCTGCCCCTTCATTTGCCGCTAGTCGCTTGCGCAAACGGGGCAGCACCGTGTCGCATTGGGGCGTTGCCCGCGGATTTGGATTGGGCTGTGGCCGGCCGGTAACACGCGGCACGAAAGCGCCACGATGTTGACACGGCGCCGCCGTGGAGCGCGGGCGCAAGACACGTTATCGGCCAATCACTTGCCGGGTTCATGAGGCGTGCCTGTCCAAATCAGCGCTGCGACAGACCGGCGCGACGGGCAAATCACCCGAATCGTGTCAAGCCTTTTCCGAATAAATATTCCGCTTTTCAGAAGCACAAATTCATGCCATAAAAATTCATGCCATAACTCGTCCCGTTCCTGGCCGGTGAGGGGACGTATCGCGATCGTCACGGCACGTTGGTCGGGAATGCGGTGGACGCAGCAGGTGTCAGCGGGAGCAATCCGGCGGACGAAACGCCTGACGCGGACGGCGAAGTCGTGTGGTCCTGGCGCCGCGACCCTGGCGCTACGCTGGCGGCAAGTGTGCCGCTGACAACGGGGGCAAGAAAGGCCGCTCCCCGGGGAGAGCACGTATAAGCCGTAAACCATTGCGCGGGGAAAGTCGGGATGTCTCGGCTGTACCTGTCAAACCCGTGTGCGTTTCTTCGCTACCCATTGCACACGGTGCTGCGGGCGCAGTCGGCGCCCGGCTTTCCCTGCGCCCTCTCATTCAGAGGCGCGAAACGGCAGGCCAAACTCGGGCTTCTCATGCCGCGGGATCGCGGTCGCATGCTCTTTGACAATCAAATCGGAAACCGCGCTACAGTCCTCCCGCACACCCCGGAGGAGCAATCGATGAAGCGCGTGATGATCCTGAATGGCCCTAACCTCAATATGCTCGGCATCCGCGAGCCGCACATCTACGGCACCACCACGCTCGACCAGATCAAGGCGAACTGTGAAGCCAAAGGGAAGGAGCTCGGGCTGTCGATCGACTTCCAGCAGTCGAACCACGAGGGTGCGCTGATCGACCTGATCCAGTCCGCGCGCGAAAAGGCTGACGCCATCATCATCAATCCCGCCGGGCTTTCATTTACCTCGGTCGGCATCATGGACGCGATCAAGATATTCGAGGGCCCGACGCTGGAAGTGCACATCTCCAACGTCCACGCCCGCGACGAATATCACCGTCACTCGAAGATCTCGTCCGTCGCGACCGGCGTCATCGCCGGCCTCGGCTCGTTCGGCTATATCGCAGCGCTGCATGCGATTGCGAATATGAAGTGAGGTACGTTGCTGTCGCCACGCACTCTCTGTCGTCCCGGCGAAGGCCGGGACCCATAACCACGAATGTCTGTGATGAGAAAAAGCTGTGGCTCCAGCGCCGTAATCCAAACACCGACGATGGTTATGGGCCCCGGCCTTCGCCGGGGCGACATCGATGGTGGTGACGGGCGTCTTGTCAAATCGCTAGGAGCAATGCGTCCGGTGCACCCACACGCCGAGTTCGTTGCGCTCGCGAGTGTGATAGCAGTTCAGCCTGATCCTGGCGTCGATCATGTGCGGCTTCGCCTTTACATCAGGGATCGACGGCGTGACGCGGGGACCGATTCCCGGGTTCACGCCGATGTTGTTCATGCCGGCCTGCGCGGCTGAAATGGAGATCAGGGCCGCGAGGGTAGCGGCAAGCATGATCGAGGCGGTTCGCGAAAACATGGATAAACTCCGGGCGCATTTGCTGGGCTCGCAGGGCGAGCTGGTTCCCCCTTGGTCGCAGCGATCGCGGAACGGGTTCTGTCCGGCAGGGCGGGAAAGCGGGTGCGGCAATTCGTCCGCCGCAGTCGTCCCGGCCTTCGCCGGGGGCGACCTTGGATGGCGCGCCAGCGCGGCCTACTTCTTCCTTCGCTTCGCCGTTGCGGTGGACGCGTCCACCACGTTGTCGACTTCCTCGCGCCAGCCGAGGATCTCCGCGGCCAGCACCGGATGATTGAAGCCCTTGAGGTTGAGGTCGTCGATCGGCTTGCCTTCGACCCATTGCTCGACCATGCCGTAGACCCTGCGGCTGACCACGATCTGGCCGGCCTCGGCCTCGTCGCACAGGCGCGAGGCGAGGTTGGTGACGCTGCCGATCGCGGCATATTCCAGCCGCTGCTCGAAGCCGATCTGGCCGAGCGTGGCGTAGCCAAGCGCGATGCCGATGCCGAAGCCGAGATTGTGGCCGCGGTTGCGCCAGCGCTGGGTCAGGCCGCCGATGACGTCGCGCATCTCGACCGACATCTTCACCGCGCGCTTGACGTGATCCTCGAACTGGATCGGCGCGTTGAACAGGATCATCACGCCGTCGCCGGCATAGCGGTCGAGCGTGCCCTCGTAGCGGAAGATCAGTTCGCCCAGTGCGGCATGATATTCGCGCAGCACGTTCATCGCCTCTTCCGGCTCGGTCTGCTCGGTGAACGCGGTGAAGCCGCGGAGGTCGCAGAACACGACGGTAACCTCGCGGCGGTGGCTGTCGAGCAGGCCCTCATGGCCGTCGGAGGAGGCGATCAGCTGCGCCACTTGCGGAGCGAGGAAGCGCTCAAGCTTGCGGATGCGCTCGATCTCGCCGAGCTGCGTCTCGACGCGATCCTCCAGAGACTTGTTCCAGTCCTTGAGCTGGTCCCGCTGTTCCTGCAGCGTCGCGGCCTGCTGCTGCACCGTGGAATGGGCGACCTCCAGCTCGCTGCTCTTCTGGTTCACCTCGGTGAACAGCCGCGCATTGCGCATCGCCAGCACGGCCTGATGCGCAAAGGTTTTCATCAGGCCGATCAGGTTTTGCGGGAAGTCGCCGGCGTTCCGCCGCAGCACCACCAGAGAACCGAGCACGCCGGTCTGGTCGCCGAGCGGCACCACCAGCACCGAGTAGAAGCCGGCCTTGACCGCGACTTCGCGCAGGGGAATGTCGTCGATCTTGTGCAAATTGGGAATCGCGACCGGTTCGCCCGAGCTTGCAGCCTCGTCGAGGGTCGACCCCTTGCGGTCGATGGCACGGTGGCCGCCTTCGGCATCCTTGTCGATGCCGATGGCTTCCGTCAGGTTGAAGCGGTCGTTCGCCGCATCGAACGTGTAGATCAGCACCGCGTCGGCATGGGTGATTTCGAGCGCCCGCGCCGCCACCGTCGGCAGCACGGCATTGAGGTCGAGCGAGGAGGCGACGGCCCGGCCGACCTCTTCGAGCACCTTCAGCTCGTTGATGGATTGCGCAAGGTCGCGCGTGCGCTCCTTCACCTTCCATTCGAGATCGGTATAAGTCTCCTGCAACTGCGAGGCCATGCTGTTGAATTGCCCCGCGAGCTCTTCCAGCTCGTCCGCGGTCTTCACCTCGATGCGATGGCCGAACTTGCCTTCGCCGAGCAGCCGCGCGCCGGAGGACAGCGCGGTGATCGGGATCAGCATGCGCCGCGCCAGCACCGTGCCGGCAATGATGGCGACGACCAGGCCGAGCCCGATCAGCAGCGCAATGCGCACCAGCTGGTCGCGAATCGGCGTCAGCGCCTGTGCCGCCGGCTGCTCGAAGAACACGTGCCACTTGAATTTCGGCACGGTCGCGGACGCCGTCAGCACGTCCTGCCCGTTCCAGTCCTTGCCCGCGGTGCCGTGCGAGCCGGAAAGCGCCGAAGCGACCTGCGGCAGCGCGGAGAGATCCTTGTCGATGTCGGGGCCTTTGCTGGAGGCGGCCAGCACCATGCCCTGGGGGTCCACGACATAGGCAACTGCATTGCGGCTGACCTGGGCGTCGCCGAGATAATCGGAGAGGAAGCGCAGATCGATCTCGGCCACGGTGACGCCGGTGCCGGCGCCGCCGCTGTAGCCGGTGTGGGCCATGGTCAGCGAAATGAAGGGCCGGCCATCGCGGAAATAGGCCTGCGAAAAACTGGTGGAACCGCGCGTCAGCGTTTCGGTGAAGCGGGCGTCGCGGGAGAAGTCGACCGTGCTGCCGTAGGTGACACCGCCGCCGCGCGACAGCCGCAGCTCCTCGCGGCCCTGCGCGGAGATGAAAGAGATCTGGCTCACCGCCGGAATCTGGCTGAGCAACTGGGTGTAATCGACGCGGCGCTGCTCAACGGTGTCCTTGGCGCTGGCGCGGGTGACCCAGCTGGTCTGGCGCTCGAAGTCGCTCATCGCCTGGTCGATGCGGCGCGAGGTCGCCTCGGCCTTCTCGGCCATCCCGTCGATCAGCGAGGTGCGCGTGGCACGATAGCCGATCCAGGTTTCCATCACGCCGTTGACCGCGAGCACGAATACGACGAGGCCGACGAGCGAGATCACATATTTGGCGAACAGGCCGCCGCGCATGAACCTGCTCTTGTCCTTGACCGCGTTCATCAAACCCTCGGGCGCCGCGCTCGGTGCGCGCGCATCGGCTGCCAAATTCGCGAAGGACGCCGCCAGGCAAGGCCTCGCGGCACCCGTGGAATTTTAGCACAGATCGCAGGGGCAGGCCGGCTATTGCCCGGCATGGTTAGCCCGGACTGTGGGCAATTCGGCCTAATGCCGGGGGATTCAGCGGTTGAAAAGCTGCCGCAGCACGTCGTTCATCGGCTGGCTTTCCTGCTGGGCGGGCGCCGGATCGCTCGCGGCGGCGGGCGGCGGGGAGGTCGTCTGCGACGGCGGCGGGGCCGCGTCGGAGCCGGGCGCGGGGATGCTGCGGCCCTGCGAGCGACCGCCGGTCTGCGCCTGCGGCTGCTGGCCGGGCTGCGCAGGCTGGGCGAGTGCGCCGAGGCCCTGCTGCAAAAGGGTGCCGATGGTCGCGCCGAGGTCGCCGCCGAGCGCGTTGGGCTGACCGGGCGTGCCAGGCTGCTGCCCCGGCTGACCCGTTTGCGCGCCGCCTTGCTGGATGCCGCTGAGCAGGCCGCCGATCGCCGCGCCAAGCCCGGCGCCGTCCTTGCCGAACAGGCCTTTGCCCATCTCGCGCAGCTTGGCGTAGGCCTGGTCGGGATTTTCCAGGATGCCGCTCATCTCGGGATAGATCCGCGGCTCCGACCACGGTCCGTCGATGATCACGGGGATGCCGAAGCCGACGGGATCGGAGGTGCGGCCCTGGCCTTCGGTGGTCATCACGAGCTTCGGCTCGACGCGGAATCCCATCTGCTTGGTGCCGAGGTCGATGGTGCCGACGCCGGTCACCTTCACCAGGGGGCCAATGAGGTTGAGGTCGTAGGTGGTGGCCTGGCCCTTGTCGATCTTGAAGGAGGCCGAGAGCTGGGTGAGGTCAGTCGCCTGCTGGCTGTTTTCCTGCCATCCGGAGAGCGTGGAAGCGGTCAGCGAGCGGATCATCTGCGCGACGTTCAGCCCGCGCAGCTGGCCGTCCTGGAACAGCGCGAATACCGTGCCGCTCATGTTGCTCATGATGGCGCGTTGGCTGTTGCCGGTCGATCGCACGGAAATCTTGGCCTGCATCTTGCCGTCGAGCTTGTCGAAATCCGCCGCGCTCTGCAGCAGCGGCAGCGCGCGCACACCGACGAGATCGGTCTGCAGCGTATAGCTCGGCACAGCGGTCGAGGCGTCGATGGTGAGGTCGCCATTGGTTTGGCCGCCATAGGTGCCGAGATTGGCGACGCGCAGCTTCATGACGCCGTTGGCGAGATTGGCCTCGATCGCGGCCGGCGCAAATTGGGTGTCGCCGAGATTGAGTTGCGCCGCCGAAATGCGCGCCTGCATGTCCACATAATTGAGCCCGGTGACGTCGATGGTCGCATTGCTCCACGGCGCCTTCGCCGGACCTGGCGCACTCCTGGCCATCGCGACGTTGAGCCGATGGAAATCGAGATCAAGCTTGATCTGCGGCTTGCTCGCGATGTCGACCGCGGCCCAGCCATTGAAAGCGCCGTCGGCGAACATGCCGGAAAGGCCGTTGATCTGGATGATGCTGCCGTTCAGCCGCACCTCGGCCTTGCCGGCGACCGCAGCGGGCAGCAGCGCCGGCGCGTCGATGGTGAATTCGGTCGGAATGCTCTGCCGCTCCAGCGGCACATTGGGCGCGGTCGCCTTGATATCGAATTTCAGCGGATGCTCGCCGCTGCGGGCATTGCCCGTGATCCGCACCTTGCGGTCATCGGTCATGATGACATCGGCGTTGAGTCCCTCGATCTTGCTTTCGACGCGGTCGCGCAGATTGGAGAATACGACAGTGCCGCCGGTGACGACGACATGCTCGACCGAGAAGGCGGCAGCGTTCGCAGTGCCCGCCGACTTCGCCGGAATCTCGCGGGAGCGCTCGCGCTGCAGCGGCAGGTTCAGAACCGGGCGAACAATGACGAGCTCGGTGATCTCCGGCTTGCCCGACCACACGCTGGAGAGCGTGATGTCGGCCTCGATGCTGGCGGCGCTCAGGCGGTTGGTGATGTCGCGGTCCTTGGGGTCCTGCAGCGTGACATCCTTCATGGTCACGTTGAGCTGTGGCCAGATGCCGATCCTGGTCGAGCCATTGATGGCGAGCTTGTAGCCGGTCTCGCGCTCGACCCGCTCCTGGATGGTGGATGTCAGGAATCCGAAGGGGATGCCGACGATCAGCAGCAGCGCGATCAGGACGATCACGGCAGCAATGGCGGCGCCTGCGATTTTCAGTGCTCTCATTTCGAACTTCCGGACAGGCGAGGACAAGCTTACCGCGGATCAGACGGCAGCCTCAAAGGAGGCAAAAATAATACTGGGGGACTGCAAACTTATGTGACTTATGGCACACTTCCCTCAGGCCGAACCATGCGAAAGCTCCCGTTGGTGGAGGCCGGACTGAAAAGGCATTGCCATGAGTAAACAGGCCGAATTTGCGGTCATTTTGAAGATGAATCCCCTGTTCGCGGACCTCGGAGCCGACGAATTGCAGCGGATTGCGGGCCTCTGCCACACCCAGCAAATGGCGTCGGGCGAGGTTCTGTTCCAGAAGGGCGACGCGGGCGATGCCCTGTTCGGGGTGCGCCGCGGCCAGGTCCGGATCGAGACCGGTGCGTCGGATGGTAGCAGGCTGACCCTCAACTTCATGGGCCCGGGCGACCTCTTCGGCGAGGTCGCGGTGCTCGACGGCCAGAACCGCACGGCAGATGCGACCGCCGGCGAAGCCTCGGAACTGTTTGTGCTGCGGCGCGAGGATTTTCTGAGCTTCCTCGAGCGCGAGCCCAGGGTCGCCATCAAGATCATCATGCTGCTGTGCCAGCGCATCCGCTGGCAGAGCGAGCGCATGGAAGAATCCATGCTGCAGCCTTTGCCGGTGCGCCTTGCGCGCCGTCTCTGCGCGCTCGCCGCCGATTTCGGTTCCGAGGTTCATATCTCGCAGGAGCAACTCGGCATCTTCGTCGGCGCCGCCCGCGAAAGCGTCAACCGCCAGCTCCAGCTCTGGCGCAAGGACGGCATTCTGGACCTGCAGCGCGGCCGCATCCTGCTGCAGAACATGAACAAGCTGACTGCGGTGGCGCGGAACGAGTAGTCCTCATTCCGCCGCCGGCACGACTTTCGGGGGCACTCCGGGCGGACCCTTGGCAGGCGGCGCCTGGTGATGGCCGGAGGGCGGCTCCTCGTCTTCGCCATGCGAGACGACGAGGCGCTTGCCGAAGCGCCAGATCAGGGCGCCGACATCGTCCATCAGCATGAACATCGCCGGCACGAACACCAGCGACAATATCGTGGAGAACAGGAGGCCGCCGATCACCGCGAGCGCCATCGGCGAGCGGAACTCGCCGCCGGCGCCGACTGCAAGCGCCGAAGGCATCATGCCGGCGACCATCGCAATCGTGGTCATGACGATCGGGCGGGCGCGCTTCATGCCGGCGTCGATCATCGCGTCCTCACGGGTCTTGCCCTCGCGAATGGCCTCGATTGCGAATTCCACCAGCATGATCGCGTTTTTGGTGACGATGCCCATCAGCATCAATATGCCGATCCACACCGGCGTGGTGAGCTGCTTGCCGGTGAGCAGCAGCGCGCCGACCGCGCCGCCGATCGAGAGCGGCAGCGAGAACAGGATGGTGAGCGGCTGCAGGAAGGTGCCGAACAGCAGCACCAGCACGGCATAGACCATCATCAGGCCGGCGGTGATCGCTGTGGCAAAGCCTTCCGACAATTCATTGAGGCTTTCGGCGTCGCCCGACGGGCTCACTTTTACGCCCTTGGGCAGGCTCTTCATGACAGGCAGGTCGTAGATCGCCTTGGTGGCGTCACCCAGCGCGGCATTGCCGACGAGGTCGGCCGCGACGGTGGCCTGCCGCTCGCGATCGTAGCGGTTGATGCTGGTCGGTCCCTGGTCGAGCTGGATGTCGGCGACGACCGAAAGCGGCACGCCGCCGCGCTCGCCACGCTGGCCGAGCGGCACGCGCAATTGCTGCAGCATGGACAGATCGCCGCGCGCGGAATCCTCGAGCTGGACGCGGATCGGCACCTGGCGGTCGCCGGCGTCGAACTTCGCCAGCGCCGGCCCGACGTCGCCGATGGTGGCGACGCGGATAGTCTGCGACAGGCTTTCGGTGGAGACCCCGAGCCGCGCCGCGAGCTCCGCGCGCGGGCGGATGCGCAACTCCGGCCGGTCGAGCGAGGTTTCCGAAATCACGTTGGCGATGGTCGGAATCCGCTTCATCTGCGTCGCCAGTTCGCTGGCGACGTTGTTGACGATGTTGCTGTCCACGCCGGTCACGACAAGCGAAATGGCGCGCAGGCCATTCTCGTCGAGGAACCAGAAGCGGATGTCGGGAATATTCACGAGCTCGTTGCTGATCGACAGCTCCAGCTCGCGTTGGGTGATCTTGCGCTCGTCCTTCGGCGTGTAGTTGATGATCAGTGCCGCGCGGCGGACCTCTTGCGTACCCGGAGGAACGCGGCCGCCGTCGACGAACACGTTCTTCACCTCGGGCCGCTTGCGCAGACGAGCGACGATCTCTTCGGTGACCTTCTCCGTGTAGGCGAGCTGCGTGCCGGGCGGCAGCTCAAGCGCCAGCAGCGAGCGTGCGGTGTCCTGCGCCGGCAGGAAGCCCTGCGGCAGCAGCGTGATGCTCCAGATCGAGGCCGCGAAGACGCCGAAGCCGATCAGGATGGTGATGAAATAGTGCCGCACCGACCAGGTCACGAGCTTGTGGTAATTCCTCAGGATGACGCCCGGCGGCGGGTCTTCGTGCTTGGTGTCCTTCATGAAATAGGCAGCCAGCATCGGCGTGACGAAGCGCGCCGCCAGCAGCGAGAAGAACACCTGCACCGACACCGTGATGCCGAACTGCTTGAAGAATTGCCCGGCGATGCCGGACATGAAGCTTGCTGGCGCGAAGATCGCAATAATGGTGAGCGAGATCGCGATCACGGCGAGGCCAATCTCGTCGGCAGCTTCCAATGCCGCGCGATAAGGCGATTTTCCCATGCGCATGTGGCGCACGATGTTTTCGATTTCGACGATGGCGTCGTCGACCAATATGCCTGTCGAGAGCGTGATGGCGAGGAAGGATACGAGGTTGAGCGAGAAACCCAATATGTCCATCGCCCAGAACGCCGGGAAGATCGACAGCGGCAGCGAGACCGCGGCGATGATGGTGGCGCGGATGTCGCGCAGGAACAGAAACACGATGATGACGGCGAGCACCGCGCCTTCGAACAGGGTCGAGATCGCGGCCTTGTAGTTGCCCCGCGTGAAGTCGACCGAAGTGTCGATCAGCTTCAAATCGACATCGGGATAGGCGACCTTGAGCGCGTCGATGCGCTTCTGCACGGCGGCCGCGACCACCACGTCGGAAGCGCCCTTGGAGCGCTTGATGCCGAGCGCCACCACCGGCTCGCCGTTGAAGCGGGCGAAGGTGCGGCGGTCGGCGATGGTGTCGGTGACGGTGCCGAGGTCGTCGAGCCGGACCTCGCCGCCGGAGAATAGCGGGATCATCGTGCCGGCGAGCTCGTTCAGCGTCTTGGCGCCGGCGAGCGTGCGGATTGCCTGGTCGTTCTTGCCGATTTCGGCGCGGCCGCCGGCGACGTCGACATTGGTGCCGCGCAGGATCTGGCTGACGTTGACGGCGGTGAGGCCCGCGGCCTGCAGCCGGTCGGGATCGAGCGAGACGAGGATCTCGCGCTCGACACCGCCGATGCGCTCGACCTGGGCGACGTTGCGCACGCCCTGCAGCGCGCGCTTGACCACGTCGTCGACGAAATAGGAGAGCTGTTCCGGCGTCTTGCCGGGCGAGATCGCAGCATAGGTGACGATCGGCAGACCGATGACGTCGACGCGCTGGATCAGGGGCTCGGTGACGTTCTGCGGCAGGTTGGCGCGTACACGCGTCACCGCGTCCTTGACGTCGTTCAGCGCGCGGTCGGTGTTGGTCTCCAGCGCGAACTGGATCGTGGTCACCGAAAGGCCGTCTGTGATCGAGGAAGAGATGTGCCGCACGCCCTCCACGCCGGAGACGCCGTCTTCGATCGTTTTCGTGACCTGCGCTTCAAGTTCGGCGGGAGCCGCGCCGAATTGCGACACCGCGACCGAAATGACGGGAATATCGGCGGAGGGCAGCCGCGTCACCGCCAGCTTGGTGAACGACACCCAGCCGAGCACCAGCAGGATGATCGAGAAGACGATCGAGGGAAGCGGGTTTCGGATCGACCAAGCGGAAATATTGAGAGCCATCAGCGTACCCGCACACGATCGAGTTCATCAGCAAACATGGTCTTGACCTGGTCGCCATCATGCAGCGAGGTGCCGGCGTCGGCCACGACGATCTCGCCGACGTCGAGGCCTTCAAGGATTTCGGTCGAGGTTTCGGACGACAGCCCGACGCGAACCTTGCGCGTCTCGATGGTGTTGCCCTTGACCACCTGGACGGTGAGGCGGTCGATCGCGGTGTGTGGCACGGCGACGCCGCAGCTGCGCTTGGCGTCGATATTGGCGCGCGCGAACATGCCCACCTTCAGCGAGGGATTGCTGGTCAGCGCGATCCGCACCTTACCGAGCTGGCTGGTGCGGTCGATCTGCGGCGATACCAGACGGACCCGCCCGACCAGATCGGGGGCGCCGTCGCGGCTGATGCGCGCGGTCGCGCCGGGATTGAGTTTCAGGATGTGGACGCTCGGCACCTCGGCATCGAGCTCGATCTCGTTGTTGACCGCGATGCGGAACATCGGGCCGGCCTGGGGCGAAGCGGGCGCGCCCACGATGGTGCGCACTTCGGTGATGAGACCGGCGGCGGGCGCGCGCAACGAGATCGGACCGGAACGGCCGCCTTGCTGACCCGGCTGTGGCGGCGGCGGCGACAGGCGCGCCAACTCCTGGTTCTCGGTGACGATGTCGCCTTCGCGGACGAAGAGATCGGTGACCTTGGAGCCTTCCTGGTCGGCGCCGACCACGGCCTCGCGCTTCGGCACGATGAAGCCCGTGACCCGCACCATGTCGGAGAAGCAGGCATTGACGGTCTTGGCGACCACGACCAGCGCCTGTCCCGTCGTCTCCGGCTTCTCGCGGTGCGGGCGGTGTTCCCACCAGTAATAGCCGCCGACGAGGACGACAAAGGCCAGCGTTCCGAGCGCAGGCTTGATATATTCGGTGAGTGGCTTCATCGCCGGATCATTCCAGGACCAGATTCATGTGGAGCGGCGCAGCGCATGGCAGGCCGCCCATGTTAGCGTGTTTTGCCGCGCCAGGGATACTGCCCGGCCGCGGCAAACCGCCGGGGTAACGAGCGAAAAGCCTCCGTTCGGGATCGGCCCGGACAGAGGCTTTTGTCTCGAAATACTCGAAAGCACCACGCCAGCTTGCGCTTACTTCTGCGCGGTGACCTTGGTTTCCATGTTCACCACCTGCACGCGGCGATTGACTTCCGCGAGCGGCTGGTTCGGATCCTTCAGCTTGCTCTTGCCGTAGCCGACGGTGACGAGGTCGCTGCCGTTGATGCCGAACTTGTCGACCAGATATTTCTTGATCGCGTCGGCGCGGCGCTCGGACAGGCCCTGGTTATATTCTTCGCCGCCCGCCGCATCGGTGTGGCCGGCGACGACGAAGGTCGAGCCCTTCAGTTCGGTATTGGAAAGCGCACGGCCGAGTGCCTGCACCGAGGAGATCGACTTGGCGCTGATGTCGGCCGAGTTGTAGTCGAAGGTGATCTCCAGATCGATCTTCGGCTTGTCCTTGACGATGGCGGCGATTTCCTCGCGTTCGGTCTGCGACAGCGAACGGGTGGTGCGGCCGCGGACCTTGGAGACGAGTTTGGCTTCGGCGGGGTTGACGGCCGGCTCAGCCGATCCGCCGGCCGACAGGCTGCGGGTGAGCGGCTTCTTGGCCGGGGTCAGTGCCTTCAGAATTTGATCTTCGGTCACCTCGTCGGCTGCCAGTGCGGCGCCAATGCCAAAGGAAAGCGCGGTGCCTACGGTCAGGATCGCGGCGAACGCGATCAGACTCCTGGTTTCAGAAAGCTTTGCCATTGCCAGTCCCCTCCTGCGCTGCCAGCGCATTCCAATCGGTTTACAAAATGGACGGCCGCACCTTTCCGGTCGCGGCGTTGATTCTCATTAGTCTACGACGCCCGCCCGGGGTTCGAAGCCGGGCCGCCGGAAAACGCGTCACTGCACCCCGTAATCCGCGAATTCCTTGACAATATTCGGGTCCATCGCCTTGGCGTTGGCGATGTCGAGATCGCCCTCGGCAATCGAGCCGTTTCGCTTCTTGGCGAGGCCTCTTCCGTACAGCGAGGAGGTCAGGCGCGGATTGATCCGCAGCGCGGCATCGAAATCGGCAATGGCGTTTTTGGTCTGGCCGCTCTTGAGGTTGAGCAGGCCGCGGCTGTCCAGTGCGTCGACGAAATTCGGACGCAGCCGCAGCGCCTCGTTGCAGTCCTTCAGCGCAGCCTGTAGATCGCCGATCACCGTCCTTGCCCAGCAACGGTTGTTATAGGCCTCGACGTCCTTCGGGTTCAGCCGCAGCGAATTATTGAAATCCTTGATCGCAAGATCATAGGCGCCCTTGCTGGCGTAGACCTGGCCGCGACGGTACAGCGCCGCCGCATCGTCCGGATTGTCGTTGAGCTTCTGGGTCAGGCTCTTGATGGTGGGATCATCCGCCAGCGTGTTCTCCGTCTTCACCGGCACCTGCGGCTGCTGCGTCGGGGGCGGCGGCGGCGGAGGCGGCGGCGGAATTTTGGCTTCGATCTGCTTGGGCGGCGCCGGCGGCTCGACCTTTGCCGGCTCCTGCGGCGGTGGTGGGGGCGGCGGCGGGATGTTGGCCTGCTTGGCCGGCGGTTGGGGCGGCTGTTGAGGCGGCGGCGGGTTGCTCGCCTGCGACGGCCGCGTGCCGCCGGGGATGAAGGAAAAATCCTCCGCCAGCGAGGACGAAATCCACGGCACCTGCTCGCTGCGCGAAGCGCGGGTGACGCCGACCCGGGTGCGGTTCAGCGTTTCCTCGGCGGTGAGGTCGGGAACGCGAATTTCCTTGAGCAATTCCCGCACGAACAGGCTGCGGTCGCCGCCATTGTCGGCGACCACGGACGACAGCGCCGCCGAGTACATCACCAGCGTGCCGTTCGGCGCGATGACCGGCGCAAGACCCGCGGAGAAGCTGCGGAACCGTCGCTCGAAAGGATTGCGCCTGCTGGCATCGACCAGCGCGATCTTGACGCCGGCGCCGCGGCTGTTGATTTCGCCCAGCACCTTCTCGAGGCTGAAGCCGTCGCGGCGCACGTCAGGCTCGGTCCAGATCTGGGCATCCACCGGGATCATGTAGCTCTGCCGGCCGGACTCGATGCCGAAGCCGGAGAAGAACAGCAGCGTCACTGAGCCGGGCTTGATCTTGCCGTACAGGCGGTCGAAGGCGCGGCGCATCTGATCGCCGGTCAGGTTCTCGCCGATGTCGACGGCAAAACCGTCGCGCTTCAACTCGTCGGCGAGTTCGCGCGCGTCATTGATCGGCTCGCGCAGCGGCGCCTCGGCGTCCGGATATTTTGCATTGCCGATGACGAGCGCGAGGCGCTCGCCGGCGGCCAGCGAGGGAGCGGTCGATGGGACCGAAAGGAGCAGGGAAAGAAGCAGTACGCGAATTTTCATAGCGGCGGCGGTCCAGCCCAAAAGGCGCCGATCCAGCTTGCGCCGCGGCGACCTTACTCGACGAAAAGGCGATTATCAAACCCGGCCGCCGGACCGTCAACCGCTTGCCGCGTCAATGTTAATTGCGACAATTCACCGCGACGAAAGTAGCGGAGGCGGCGGAATAGCCGGTGCGTCAACGGTGGCGGATCGGGATGCGGCGAGGTGCGGATGGCAGTTCCGCGCCGATAGTCCCGCCAAATCAATGTGATTGCCCTCACATTACAATTTGCCCGCGCACACGCCTGACATGCGCCGGCGCGGTTTGACCTTTGCCGGTCACAATGGCTTGGTGCGTCGCCTGCCCTCAAACAATCAAAAGCAAAGCCGATGGGAAACGCCTACGAAATCTACGCGCTGCGCTACGCCACCATGTCGCCGCGCACGCCCCACATGAATTTTCTGGTCCCCGATCCACATGACACCACGGCGCAGGATCTCGATTATTTCGTCTGGCTGATCCGCGGCGGCGGCCGCGATATTCTTGTCGACACTGGCTTCAATGCGGAAGAGGCGAAGGCGCGCGCCCGCAAGCTGACGCTCAATCCGGTCGATGCGCTTGCCGGTTTCGGCGTCAAGGCTGATGCGATCAAGGACGTCATCGTCACGCATCTGCATTACGATCACGCCGGCAATCTCGACCGCTTTCCCAATGCGCGTTTCCATCTGCAGGATCGCGAGATGAGCTACGCGACCGGGCGCTGCATCTGCAACGGCATGCTGCGGCATCCCTTTTCGGTCGAGCATGTCACGCTGATGGTGCGTCATGTCTATGGCGAGCGCGTCACTTTCCATTCCGGCGACGGCGAGATTGCGCCGGGTGTGACAGTGCATCGCGTCGGCGGCCATTCGGACGGGCTGCAGGTGGTGAGGGTGGAGACGGCGCGCGGGCCGGTGGTGCTCGCATCGGACGCTGCGCATTACTATGCGAACCTGCAGAAGAGGAGCCCGTTCCCGATCGTCTACAATGTCGGTGACATGGCGACGGGCTGGGAGATCGTCGAGAGGCTCGCCGGCCACCCCGATCGTTTCATTCCCGGCCACGACCCGATCGTCAGCGAGATCTATCCGCGCGCCAGCGACAAGGTCGATGCCTTTGCCTTGCATGTACCGCCGTCGCGTTCGTTCGTGAAATAGCATAGCGTTTTCAAGCGAAGTGAGTACCGGTTCGCGTGAAGGAAACGCGTCAGACAAAAGATCTCAGACAAATGACCGAGTACAAGACCATCGGCTTCATCGGCCTTGGCGTGATGGGCGAGCCGATCTGCCGCAATCTCGTGAAGAAAAGCGGCCGCCGCGTGCTGGCGTTCGATCTTGCCGCCGAGCCGCTGGCGCGGTTACGCGGCGAGGGTGCGGATATCGCGGCGTCGGTCGCCGAGGTGCTGAAGCAAAGCGATCTCGTGTTCCTGTGCCTGCCGAGCGCCAAGCATGTGCGCGCGGTGTTCGAGGGCGATGGCATTTCGAAGCACATCCGGGCAGGGCAGGTGATCGTCGATCTCGGCACATCGTCGGTCAGCCAGACCCGTGACTTCGCCAAACAACTGGCGGACAAGGGCGCCTCATGGGCGGATGCGCCGATCGCGCGCACGCGGCAGGCGGCGCAGGACGGCACGCTCAGCGTCATGGTCGGCGGGACATCAGCGCTTTATGCCGCGATCGAGCCGCTGATCCGTTGCTTTGCCACCGACGTCACCCATTGTGGCGATGTCGGCGCGGGGCAGGTGACCAAGATCCTCAACAACATGGTGCTGTTCGAGACCGTCAACGCGCTTGCCGAAGCCGTCGCGGTGGCCCGGCACAACGGCGTCGACGCAAAGCTTTTGCTGGAGACGCTGTCGAAAGGCTCGGCCGACAGCTTCGCGCTGCGTAACCACGGCATGAAGGCGATTTTGCCCGGCGTGTTTCCGGAGCGCGCGTTCTCGACGGAATATGCACTGAAGGATCTGTCCTACGCGCTCGAGCTGGCGAGCGATGCCGGCATCAGGATTCGCGGTGCCGAGCTGATCGGGACAATCCTGCGGGAGGCGATCGATGCGGGATCGGGCGACAATTATTTCCCTGTCATCGCGAAGCAGATCGGTAAAGCATAGTCACCGTCATTGCGAGCGAAGCGAAGCAATCCAGCTTCTTTCGCAGCAACAAGAAAGCTGGATTGCTTCGTCGCTTTGCTCCTCGCAATGACGGGAAGAGAGCTAAGGGATGATGGGAGGAAAAGTTCCATGATAACGCGCTTTGCCGGTCTCACGCCTACCCGCAGCCGCGCGGTCGCGCATGACGATCTCGTTTTTACAGTAGCGGTTGCTCCCGATCCGGTCAGTCCCTCGATGTATGAGCAGAGCGTCAAGGCGCTCGCCCGTATCGACGAAAGCCTCGCGCTGTGTGGCACGGACAAGAGCAAGATCCTCTCGGCCATCGTCTATATCACCGACATCAAGCGCAAGGCCGAGATGAACCGTGCCTGGGACGAGTGGGTCGATACCAAGAACCCACCCATGCGCGCCTGCATCGGCGTCGACCTCGAACCGCCGCACATCGTGGAGATTGTGGTGACGGCAGTGAAGTAAGCCGATCAGTACGCTTCCTTCGCGTCGGCTTCCTCGCTGGTCTGCAGCAGGCCGAGGCTTGCCTCGAGCTTGCTGAGCAGCATTGCGAAATCACGCCGCTCCTGTGTGGAGAGGCCGGCGAGGATTTCCTGCTCGCGCTGCAACAGGCGCGGGAACAGCTCTTCGTACAGCGCACGGCCCTTGCGCGTCAGGCGCAGGCGGAATTCGCGGCGGTCGTCCTCGTTCTCGACGCGCTCGATGAACTGGCGCTTCATCAGCGCCGTCACCGCGCGGCTGATGGTCGATTTGTGCGTCCGCGTGCATTCGGCGACATATTGCGCACTGCAGGCGTCCTTGCGGAAACCGAGCGTCGCCAGCACCCGCCAGGAGGGGATGTCGAGCCCGTAGCGCTCCCCGTATTCGACGGCGAGCGCGTTCGACACCTCGGACGCCAGCCGGTTGAGGCGGAAGGGCACGAATTTGAAGAGGTCGAGCCGCGCACCCTTCTTCGCCGCCGCTTCCTCGCGGATCGGGGCGGCTTGCTCGCTCGACATCGCCTTTGCCAAGGATTGCTCCAATTTGAGTTGACGGCGGGCCACGGACGGAGTTTAAGATAGTTGCAGATGCGACTAATTACCAGATCGGCCGGCCCTTGGCCAGAGCAAACCCATGGCGCAGAGCAAAATCCAGTTCGGCTACCGACGCCACCCCGACCAGGACCGGCCGGCGGCAGCGCCTG
>DATEJC010000070.1:0-2660 GCA_035278345.1 Bradyrhizobium sp.
TCCTTGCAGACGCGGATCATCGCGCGCGCATACGGACCGTAGGAGCAACGGCAGAGCGGAATCTGGTTCATGATTGCCGCGCCATCGACCAGCCAGCCGATGGTGCCGATGTCGGCCCAGGTCAGTGTCGGGTAATTGAAGATCGAGGAATATTTTGCCTTGCCCGCCAGCATCGCATCGACGAGTTCCTCGCGCGAAGAACCGAGCGTCTCGGCGGCAGCGTAGAGGTACAGCCCGTGGCCGCACTCGTCCTGCACCTTGGCGAGCAGCGCGACCTTGCGGCGCAAGCTCGGCGCGCGGGTGATCCAGTTGCCTTCAGGGAGCATGCCGACGATTTCGGAATGTGCGTGCTGGGAAATCTGCCGCGTCAGCGTCTTGCGATAGGCCGCAGGCATCCAGTCATTCGGCTCGATGCGCTCCTCGGCATCGATGCGCGCCTGGAATTGCGCAGCGCGCGCGGCATCCTCGACATTGCGGTCTTCGCCGTCAGACGTGTTGAGCGCCTGGGTATACATGGCCGACCTCCCCTCGCTTCGTTGGGGACCAATATATAACAAAAACTAGATCATGCAATATATTTTTGTAACATATTTCATCAGTCGGCGAACCGCCGGGAAAGCTCCCTTCCGGCCGCCGGGAGCGGGCCGTTTTCGTTGCTGGCATGGCGGTCAAGCCATTGTTCCGACGCAGGAAGCAGGCCGCGATAGATTTCGCCGCAGAGCTGGCGCGCCGCCCTGCCTGGCCAGTCCCGCGGCAGTAGCGCCGCCGGCAGCAAGGGATCGCGCAGCACGACGCGGCGATACTGGTGGATCAGCAGGACGCGCGCGGTGAAGGCGTCGATGTCGGCGAGCTTGTCGCGCGCGACCCAAGTTCGCAGCGGCTCGAAACCCTTCATGAAGCGACGGTAGGCATCTGCGGTGCGCTCGAGCGGCCAGCTCTCGCTGAGCAGCCGGCGGCCGCTGTCATCTTCCGCCGACACCTCAAGACGGATCGCGCCTTTCGCTTCTTCCGGAATCGGCACGCCTGAGGGCGCAACCCACACCCCCGGCAGCGGCGAGCCGAAGCCGGCGTTCTTCAGCGCCTCGCGCGCCGCGTCGCGGTCGGCGCCATTGGCGATCAGCAGCAGTTCGAAGCGCCCGGTCCAGTCCGAGGCCGGCGGGCCATAGATGTGCTTGGTCGCGATGTCGAAGGTCAGCCGCTCGCGCTGCACCAGGCGATAGAAGCTGTTGCGGCCGACTTTTTCGCGTTCGAACCAGCCGTCCGCGGTAAGGCGCGACATCGCGGTGCGCACTACGGAGCTGTCGATATCGATGGCGGCAAAGAATTCCAGCAGCGCGCTTAGCGCCACCGAGCCGCCCCGCGGCACGATGGCATCGCCAAACACCGTGACAATGATCGAGCCCGTGCGCGAGGGCTCGCGCTTCAGCTGGTCGACGATGCGTGCAAGCGGCTGCGGCATGGGTGAACGCATACCGCGTTTTGTCGATTCACGACAATCTTCCCCTTCTCCCCGCTTGCGGGGAGAAGGCCGGGATGAGGGGGAGTCTCCACGAAGAAAGTGCGAGTGAGTACGCGGAGACTCCCCCTCACCCGGATCGCATCTGACGATGCGATCCGGCCTCTCCCCGCAGGCGGGGAGAGGCGAAGGAAGGAAGTGCACTTACCGGTTCGGATCGGGGTAGACGAGGCTGCGCCAGCCGCTGCGGTCGAAGGGGAGCCATTGGCCTTCCTTCTGCGCGAGGCGATCGGCGACCGCATAGACCGCGGCCGGATGGTGGCCCATGCCGCAATGGCTGCTCTCGACCTCGATGCTCTCGGCCATCGCCGACGACGGCTCGCGGCAGCCCTGCCAGGCGCAGATGCCGTCGGTGCGGGAAAAGATCGCCGTGGTCGGCACCGGCGGCGCACTCGACAGCGTCCCACCGAAGCGCGGCTCCTCGTCCTCGGCACGGCGGCCGCTCGCCATCTCGTAGACGCGCCAGGCGTTGGTTGCCTTGGGGCTCGAGGCAAACGGGCTGCCAAGCGTGATCACCGCGCGCACGCGGTCCGGCATCATCTTGGCGAGCTGGCGCGCGTAGAGGCCGCCGAGGCTCCAGCCGACCAGCGAGACCTTGCGGCCGTGGGTGTCGTTCAATTCGTGGACGAGATCGACCATGGCGTGCTGCACCCCCGGACGAAGGCCGAGGTTGCGGCCCTGGCGCCAGCCGCTGACGGCGTAGCCGCGTGTCTTCAGAAAGGATCGCAGCGGGCGCGTTGAAACATCCGACGCAACGAGCCCGGGCAATACCAGCACCGGATGCCCATCGCCGTGCGGCGCAAGTCCGAGCAGCGGCAGCACGCCGATGAAGGCGCCGAGTTCGGGAAGGGCTCGCCCCTCCAGGAACATGAGAGTCCTGGACGGCGGGCGGAGCGTCTGTGCAGCAACGGACATCATATCTCCTGTTCAGGCCGGCCCCTTGCTTTTCGGCGGCCGGCCAAATGGGCTCGTAATGACGCAAACGCAGCGGAATCGTTCCGCAACGCAACATTGTTACCTAAAAAAGCTATGGAACTGTTTTTGGCTATTCAAGCCGATGCGGCACTGAGCCTACGAATTATAGTGCTTGCCGTGATGAAATAGTCACACGAGCCGCAGCAGGTATTCCAGCGTGTAGAGCGCA
>DATEJC010000071.1:0-8015 GCA_035278345.1 Bradyrhizobium sp.
GGCACGGCGCGAGGTCTTGATCAGCTCATAGGCATAGCTGCGGCCGAGCGCGCTGATCTCGGCGCGGATATCGGTGATCTTCAGCACGGCGGAGAGAAAGCTCGGGCGACGCACGAAGGTGCCAGCGCGCCGACGCCGCTCAATCAGGTCGACCTGGGCTAGTTCCGACAGCGCCTTGCTCACGGTCATGCGCGAGCAGCCGTAGCGGATCATGAGTTCGTGCTCGAACGGGATGCGGTGTCCCGGCGGCCATTCGCCGGTCAGGATGCGTCGCTCGATATCGAGCCGGATCTGCTTGTAGGTGGGCCTGCCCGATCCTTGAGGCTTGTTGCGGCCGGCGGAAATGCTCATGCCACTAGCCTCCGCACCGCCGCGTTGAATGCGTCGCGCGCCTGCTCGTGCAGCCGATGCCGTCCGCCTTCGACGACCTTGTTGCCGCCTGCCCAGACACAGGAAATAGCGTTGCTGCCGGCCGCGAAAATCCAGCCGTCGAGCACAGCATCGCCGCGGCGGCCGGCGAGCGAGGGATGATCGGTGTCGAACGTGACGATGTCGGCGCGGGCGCCTTCCCGCAATCCCACCATCGGCTGCGCCAGGGCCTGGCCGCCGCCGGCGAGGGCGGCGTCGAACATGACGCGGCCGGTCGACGTGCCGAGATTTCCCGACAGCACATTGCGCTCGCGCTGCTTCAGGCGCTGTGCATATTCGAGCTGGCGCAACTCGTCGGCAACGCCGACCAGCACGTTGGAATCGGTGCCGATGCCGAATTGCCCGCCGGCGGCGACAAATTCGCGGGCCGGAAAAATGCCGTCACCGAGGCTTGCTTCGGTCACCGGACAGAGCCCGGCGACGGCGCCACGTCTTGCGAGCGCCTCGGTTTCCGTCGCAGCCATGTGGGTGGCGTGGATAAGGCACCAGCGCTTGTCGACGGGGGCATTCTCCAGAAGCCACTCGACCGGCCGTCTTCCCGACCATGCCAGACAGTCGTCGACTTCCCGGGTCTGTTCGGCGGCGTGGATATGCACAGGTCCGCCCTCGGCGAGCGGCAAAATCTGCAGGAGTTCGTCCGGCGCCACCGCCCGCAGGCTATGCGGGGCGATGCCGACATTGGCGCCGGGCAGCGCGCGCGCCGCCCCGCGCGAGGCAGCCATCAGTTTGCCAAACAGGTCGACGGAGCAAATGAACCGGCGTTGGCCGTCATGCGGCGCGGCGCCGCCGAAGGCGCCATGCGCATAGAACGTCGGCAGCAAGGTAAGTCCGATGCCGCTGGCCGTGGCCGCGCCGACAATGCGCTCTGCCATTTCGGCGAGATTGGCGTATGGCTTGCCGTCGCCATCGTGGTGCAGGTAATGGAATTCGCCGACACGCGTGAAGCCTCGTTCGAGCATCTCGACATAGAGCAGCGTCGCGACGGCCTGGACTTCCTCCGGTGTCATCGCCAGTGCGAAGCGGTACATCGTCTCGCGCCAGGTCCAGAACGTATCCGCGACATTGCCGCGCGTCTCTGCAAGCCCCGCCATGCCGCGCTGGAACGCGTGGCTGTGCAGGCTGGCGACGCCCGGGATCGCAAGCTTGTGGCGTTCGTCGCCGGCTGCGGGCGCCTTGCCTGAAGCTACCTTCGTGATGATGCCGTCCGAGACGACGACCTGCACGTCATTCGCCCAGCCCGAGGGAAGCAGTGCGGATTCGAAATGCAGGGGCGGCATGTTGCAAACCGGCTGGACAGAATGGGCCGATCATATGTATAGACATATCCACGCGTCAAGCTTCTGCCGCTGGAGTTGCCATATGGCCGAGCGCTTCGATCGAATCTGGCATAACGCGCGGCTCGCGACGGTACGGGGCGATCTGCCTGATCTTGGCGTGGTCGAGCGCGGGCTGGTTGCAGTGCGGGACGGCCGCATCGTCTTCGCCGGCGCGCAAACCGATTTTCCTGGCAGTGCCGACGCGGTGGAGCGGATCGATTGCGAGGGACGCTGGATCACGCCGGGGCTGATCGATTGCCATACCCATCTCGTCTACGGCGGCAACCGCGCCCATGAGTTCGAACTGCGCTTGCAGGGTGCAAGCTATGAGGAGATCGCGCGCGCCGGCGGTGGCATCGTCTCGACGGTGGCGGCGACGCGATCTGCAAGCGAAGCCGAACTGGTCGCAAGCGCGCTGCCACGGCTCGACGCCCTGATTGCCGAAGGCGTGACGACGCTGGAGATCAAATCCGGCTATGGGCTCAACGCCGAAACGGAGATGCGCCAGCTTTCGGCCGCGCGCACGCTCGGGCGCAACCGTCCGGTCGCCGTCCGCACGACATTTCTCGGCGCGCACGCGCTGCCTCAGGAAGCGCAAGGCGACAAGGATCGCTACATCAGCCTTGTCTGTGAGCAGATGTTGCCGGCGGTCGCAAAAGCGGGGCTTGCCGACGCCGTCGACGCCTTCATGGAGGGCATTGCGTTTTCCGGCGAGCAGACGGCGCGGGTATTTCGCGCGGCAAAGGCGCTCGGTCTGCCCGTCAAGCTGCATGCCGACCAGCTCTCCAATCTCGGCGGCGCCGCGCTCGCCGCGCAATTCTCCGCGCTGTCTGCCGATCACCTGGAGCACACGGATGCGGCTGGTGCCGCCGCCATGGCAAGGGCGGGGACGGTCGCCGTGCTGCTGCCGGGAGCGTTCTATTTCATTCGCGAGACGAACAAGCCTCCGCTGGAGTTGTTCCGCGCGCACGGCGTGAACATCGCGCTCGCCACCGACAGCAACCCCGGCAGTTCGCCGCTCACCTCGTTGCTGCTCGCCATGAACATGGGCGCAACGCTGTTCCGCATGACCGTTGCCGAATGTCTCGCAGGCACGACGCGCGAGGCGGCGCGGGCGCTCGGTATTCTCGGCGACACCGGTACGCTCGAAGCCGGCAAATGGTGCGATCTGGCGATCTGGGACATCGAACGGCCGGCCGAACTCGTCTACCGGATCGGCTTCAATCCGCTGCATCGCCGAGTGTGGAGAGGGCAGTGACCGGGCGGCACGCATCGATCACGGTTTCGCCGGGACGGGTGGGGCTCGAGGACCTCGCGCGCGTCATTGCCGGCGCACCGGTCGTACTCGATCCGTCGTTCTGGCCGCGTGTCGATGCGGCCGCTTCCATCGTGGCGTCGGCCGCACGCGGCGCCGATCCGGTGTATGGCATCAATACCGGGTTCGGGAAGCTGGCGTCGAAGCGGATTGCTCCCGATCAGACGGCTCTCCTGCAGCGCAATCTGATCGTGTCACATTGCTGTGGCGTCGGAGCGGCGACGCCGGAGCCGATCGTTCGTCTCATGATGGCGCTGAAGATCATCTCGCTCGGACGCGGCGCGTCGGGCGTGCGCCGCGTCGTGATCGAACAGCTGCAGGCGATGCTGATTGCCGGCATCTGCCCCCTGGTGCCGCAACAGGGATCGGTTGGCGCGTCGGGCGATCTCGCACCGCTTGCACATATGACGGCGGTCATGATCGGCGAGGGGCAGGCGCTGGTCGGCGGCGCAGCCATGCCGGCGCGCGAGGCCCTGGCGGCTTGCGGACTCGCGCCGTTGACGCTTGGGCCGAAGGAGGGGCTGGCCCTGATCAACGGCACGCAATTCTCCACGGCCTACGCGATTGCAGGCCTGCTCCGTGCGCACAATCTTGCGATCACGGCGCTGGTGACGGGTGCATTGTCGGTTGACGCAGCGATGGCCTCGACCGCGCCGTTTCGCCCCGAGATCCAGGAGTTGCGCGGCCTTGCCGGGCAGGTGGCCGCCGGCAAGGCGCTGATCGCCTTGCTCGATGGCAGCGACATCAGGCAGTCGCATCTCGAAGGCGACGAGCGCGTGCAGGATCCCTATTGCCTGCGCTGCCAGCCGCAGGTGGCGGGCGCCGCGCTCGACCTGCTCGCGCAGGCCGCGCGCACATTGACGATCGAAGCCAACGCCGTGACCGACAATCCCCTGGTCCTTCTCGCGACCGGCGAGATCATCTCCGGCGGAAACTTCCATGCCGAGCCTGTCGCTTTTGCCGCCGACCAGATCGCGCTCGCGCTTTCTGAAATCGGCGCCATCAGCGAACGGCGCATCGCGACCCTTGTCGATCCTGCGCTCAACTTCGGCTTGCCGCCATTCCTCACGCCCGACCCCGGCATCAATTCCGGCTTCATGATCGCCGAAGTGACGGCTGCCGCGCTCTATGCCGAGAACAAGCAGCGCGCCGCGCCGTGCTCGATCGATTCGACGCCCACCAGCGCCAACCAGGAAGATCACGTCTCGATGGCCGCGCATGCCGCACGGCGGCTGTCCGACATGGCGGACAATCTCGCCACCATCCTCGGCATCGAGCTTCTGGTTGCCGCACAGGGCATTCAGCTGCGCCTGCCGCATCTGACGAGCCCCGCGCTAGCCGCGGTGATCGCCGCCTTGCGCGAACAGGTACCGGCACTCGGTAGCGATCGCTACATGGCCGACGACATCGCCAGGGCACGCGCGCTGGTTGAGGCCGGTGTATTGCCGGCCGCCGCGTGCGCGGTGCTCGCGCAGAATCCGTTTCCGCTGCTTGCCTGAAAGGTCTTTTCGCATGAACCGCCGACTGGACAACGACCGCACGATCCGCGCGCCACACGGGTCCGAGATCAGCGCCAAGAGCTGGCTGACCGAGGCTCCGTTGCGCATGCTCATGAACAATCTCGATCCTGACGTGGCGGAACGCCCGAGCGAGCTCGTCGTGTATGGCGGCATCGGCCGCGCCGCGCGCGACTGGGACAGCTTTGACAGGATCGTCGCTTCGCTGCGCCAACTCGACGGCGATCAGACCCTGCTCGTGCAGTCGGGCAAGCCTGTCGGCGTGTTCCGCACCCATGCCGATGCGCCGCGGGTGCTGATCGCGAACTCCAACATCGTGCCGCACTGGGCGACGCTCGATCACTTCAACCACCTCGACAAGCTCGGGCTGATGATGTTCGGGCAGATGACGGCCGGCTCGTGGATCTATATCGGCAGCCAGGGCATCGTGCAGGGCACCTATGAAACCTTTGTCGAGGTGGGCCGGCGCCACTACGGCGGCAACCTTGCCGGCAGATGGATCCTGACCGCAGGACTCGGCGGCATGGGCGGCGCGCAGCCGCTTGCCGCGACCATGGCGGGCGCGTCGATGCTGGCGATCGAATGCCAGCCGAGCCGCATCGAGATGCGCTTGCGCACAGGTTATCTCGATCGCCAGGTCGCTACCCTCGATGAGGCGCTCGCCGTCATGGCCGAGGCGACGCAAAGCAAGAAGCCGGTCTCGGTCGGGTTGCTTGGCAATGCTGCCGAAATATTCCCCGAACTGGTGCGCCGAGGCGTCAGGCCCGACATCGTCACTGACCAGACCAGCGCGCACGATCCGATCAATGGCTATCTGCCGCGCGGATGGACGCTCGCCAAATGGGAGCAGCAGCGCAAGGATGATCCGAAGGCGGTCGAGGCGGCGTCAAAGACCTCGATGGTCGACCACGTGCAGGCGATGCTCGATTTTCACGCCCGCGGTATTCCCACGCTCGACTACGGCAACAACATCCGCCAGATGGCCAAGGACATGGGACTGACCAACGCCTTCGATTTCCCCGGCTTCGTGCCCGCCTATATCCGTCCGCTGTTCTGCCGTGGCGTCGGACCGTTCCGCTGGGCTGCGCTGTCGGGAGACCCGGAGGACATTTTCCGCACCGATGCCAAGGTCAAGGAGTTGATGCCGAACGACAGGCATCTGCACAACTGGCTCGACATGGCGAAAGCGCGCATCAAATTCCAGGGACTGCCGGCGCGGATTTGCTGGGTCGGTCTCGGCGATCGCCATCGGCTGGGCCTTGCGTTCAATGAAATGGTCGCGCGGGGCGAACTGAAAGCGCCTGTCGTCATCGGGCGTGACCATCTTGATAGCGGCTCGGTGGCGAGCCCCAATCGCGAGACCGAAGCGATGCGCGACGGTTCGGATGCCGTGTCCGACTGGCCGCTGCTGAATGCGCTACTCAATTGCGCAAGCGGCGCCACCTGGGTCTCGCTGCATCATGGCGGCGGTGTCGGCATCGGCTATTCGCAGCACGCCGGCATGGTGATCGTCGCTGACGGTACGCCGGAGGCAGCGCGCCGCCTCGAGCGCGTGCTCTGGAACGACCCCGGGACGGGGGTCATGCGCCATGCGGATGCGGGCTACGAAACCGCGATCGAATGCGCGCGCACCCACGGACTCAATCTGCCGAGTTTGGCATCTTAGCGCAGTTAAGGCTCATATGAGCCCTGCGCGCCGTGCGGGCAGGGATGGTCGCCCTGCATTTGTGATCCATCGTGGCGACGCGATAGGCTCGCACAACAAAAACGTCGGGAGGCAATCATGGGCCGGAAAATCGCCATTGTCGGAGCCGGCGCGGTCGGCGGTTATGCCGGCGCACATATGGTGCAGGCGGGCGAGGACGTCACCTTCATCGACCCCTGGCCCGAGCATGTCGAGCACATGCGAAAGCACGGGCTGCGCGTCACGCATGCCAAGGACGTCGCCGAATTCTCGGTACCGGTGCGGGCGCTGCATGTGACCGACGTGCAGCAGCTCTCGAAGGAAGCGCCGGTCGACATCGCCTTTGTCTGCATGAAGTCCTACGACACGGCGTGGGCGACCATGATGATCCGGCAGTATCTGTCGCCTGACGGCTATGTCGTGTCGCTGCAGAACTGCATGAACGAGGAGACCATTGCCGGGATCGTCGGCTGGGGCAAGACGCTCGGCTGCATCGCCAGCAGCATCACGGTGAACCTTCCCGATCCCGGTCATATCCATCGCGGCGCCGGCAAGGGCGGGGCGGCGCACACGGTGTTCCGGACCGGCGAAGTCCACGGGCGGATCACCGATCGGGCGCAGGAAATCTGCCGCCTGGTGGGCTACTCCGACAGCGCCAAAGTGACCAACAATCTCTGGGGCGAGCGCTGGTCGAAACTCGTCGCCAATGTCATGGGCAACGGGCTGTCGGCCTGCACGGGGCTGACCGGCGGGCAGATGCTGGAGAGCGAGCCGATCCGCCGCTTCTCGACCCGGCTCGGCAGTGAAGCGATCCGCGTCGGCCAGGCCCAGGGCTATCAGCTCGAGGAGATCCTGCATCTGCCGCCGGAGACCATCGCGCGCGCCGGCGAAGGCGATGAAGCCGCGATGAAGGCCTGCGACGAGCAGCGCTTCAAGGACGGCAAGCGTACCGCCTCGGAACAGCGGCCCTCGATGGGGCAGGACATGCAGAAGGGGCGGCGCACCGAGATCGATTTCCTCAACGGCTTCGTCGTGCGCGAAGGCGAAAAGCTCGGTATTGACTGCCGCGCGAACGCGGTGCTGACCGAGCTCGTCACGAAGGTGGAGCGAGGCGAGTTGAAGGCAGACCCGCGGCACATTACGGAGCTGCGGATGAACTAGGGTGCTGCACCCTTCTGATTGCGCGTCGTCAGCACCCGTGCGCGCTGCTCGGGCGTCAAGTTATAAAACATCCGGCATACTGCCTTGGCGTCGTGGTCGTTGACGCTTAATGGCCAGGCACATTCAGGCGTAATTACTGGGTTGTCGCTCACCCCTGCAACCGGGCTGCGCGCGCGGAATCCGGAAGCAGAGAACTCGCCCAAAACCAATGTCCAAAATGCCGCGGCCAAGACTGCCAGCAAGGTCAATGAGGCAATTATCGTCCACTTGATTGTGGCATAGAGTCTCGGAAACCGCACTTCCTCAGAGACGGGAGCAATGACCGGTTCCGGTTCCGGTGTTGTCATTGGCTCGAATCCTCTGGTTGAAGCGCAGCAGACTTATTCGATCAGCCGGCCGAAGCAAGGTAAAAAGTGTTGTGCAATGTTGTGCAATTGGGAGTGAGTGCGTGGCGACTGCTTGGGATCGAAAGGAAAAAAAGCCCGGACGATTGCCGCTGATCCTGCTTGGCGTTTTTGCGATCGCCTGCCTCGTCGCGCTGATCTTCGTCGGCGATCTGGCGCGGTACCAGGAGGCGGCCATGGTCGGGGAAA
>DATEJC010000072.1:0-2205 GCA_035278345.1 Bradyrhizobium sp.
ACGGCGCTGGCAAAGGCCGGGTGAGGAGGATGATCCCGATCCCTGCGTGCGGGTTTGGCTGGCGGCCGGCCACACCGACATGCGCAAGGGCTTCGATGGCTTGGCGCTGCTGGTGCAGGAGACGCTCAAGCGTGACCCGCACAGTGGGCATCTGTTCGTATTCCGGGGGCGCCGCGGCGGACTGATCAAGGTGCTCTGGCATGACGGCCAAGGGATGTGCCTGTTTGCCAAGCGGCTGGAGCGTGGCCGCTTCATTTGGCCATCGCCGACGGAAGGGGTCGTGACGATCACGCCGGCGCAGCTGGGCTACCTGCTCGAGGGCATCGACTGGCGGATGCCGCAACAGACGTGGCGACCGCAGGCGGCTGGCTGATTGCGGCATTGTGAATCACGATGTGATTGTCGGTTCGCATCGCATTGGCTTGTGATTCCATCAGGGGCAATGAGCCTCGATGATTCGCTGCCGGCTGATCTGACGAGTGCCCATGCGCTCATCCTGGCGCAGCGCCAGGCGCTCAGTGCAGCCGAGCAGCGGGCCGCGGCAGCAGAGAGCGAAGCGCAGTATCGAGCACTGTTGATCGAGAAGCTCAAGTTCACGATCCGGAAGTTGCGGCACGATCGGTTTGGCCAATCCTCGGAACGCGGCACGCTGCTCGATCAGCTCGAGCTGCAGCTTGCCGACTTGGAGGCGGATGCGGCCCAGGCCGAGATGGCGGCGCAAATGGCAACTGCGGCGGCAGTCGACAAACTTGCTGTGCATGCCTCCGAGCGACGCCGGCCGGCGCGCAGACCATTGCCCGAGCATCTGCCGCGGGAGCGTATCGTCTATCCGGCGCCTGCTGCGTGCCCATGCTGCGGAGGTACGGCGTTGCGCAAGATCGGCGAGGACGTGACAGAGACGCTGGAGCTAATTCCGCGGCACTGGAAGGTGATCCAGCATGTGCGGGAGAAGTTCTCCTGTCGGGCTTGCGAGGCGATCACCCAGCCACCAGCACCCTCGCACCCGATCGCACGCGGACGAGCCGGCTCCAAGTTGCTCGCTCATATCCTGTTCTCGAAGTATGGCCTTCATCTGCCGCTCAATCGCCAGAGCGAGGTTTATGCACGAGAAGGCATTGATCTCGACGTATCGACATTGGCCGACTGGGTGGGCGCTGCGGCAGCAACTCTGATGCCGCTGGTTGAGGCCATTCGCGCCCACGTCTTCGCGGCCGAGCGGATCCATGCCGACGACACGACCGTGCCGGTCTTGGCCAAGGGCAAAAGCCGGACCGGCCGATTATGGACCTATGTGCGCGACGACCGGCCGTTTGCCGGCCCAGGGCCGCCATCGGCCGTGTTCTTCTATTCGCGCGACCGTGGCGGCGAGCATCCCGAGCAGCATTTGGCCGGCTTTGCCGGTCTGATGCAGGCGGACGCCTATGCGGGCTTCAACCGTCTCTACGAGGCCGGCCGCAAGCCCGGACCTGTCGTTGAGGCTGCCTGTTGGGCTCACGCACGGCGCAAGTTCGTCGAGCTGGCAAGGATCAGCAAGGCGCCGATCGCCAGCGAGGCCGTTAGGCGCATTGATGTGCTGTTCGCCATTGAACGTCAGATCAACGGCTTGGCGCCGGCACAGCGCGTGATCGTGCGTAGCGAACGCAGCCGGCCGTTCATCATCGCGCTGGAGACTTGGCTCCGCGAG
Source organism: Bradyrhizobium sp. (assembly GCA_035278345.1). GTDB lineage: Bacteria > Pseudomonadota > Alphaproteobacteria > Rhizobiales > Xanthobacteraceae > Bradyrhizobium. The sequence goes on from DATEJC010000072.1 coordinate 1,685, forward strand.
CAGCGCGCAAGGGTCTCCAAGAATAGCGATACCGGCAAGGCCATCGACTACAGCCTCAAGCGCTGGACCCAGCTGACCCGCTTCCTCAGCGATGGTCGCTTGTGCATGACCAACAATGCGGCGGAGCGCGAGCTGCGCGCCGTGGCGCTCGGCCGCCGCAACTGGACTTTTGCCGGCTCTGATGAAGGCGCCCGACGTGCAGCCGCCATCTACACGCTGATCGCGACCGCAAGGCTCAACGACATTGATCCGCAAGCTTGGCTCGCCGATATGCTCGCCCGCTTGGCCGATCATCCAGCTAGGCGCGTTCACGAATTGCTGCCCTGGAATTGGCATCCCGAGGACACCACCGCTCAAGCGGCTTGACGGAAGCCGTTTACAACTCTCAAAACCGTCATATCCGTGGTCTTCACCGGATGCGTACAAAGATTCCTACGTCACCTGCGAACGTGCTCGATCGCACCTTCGCGGCGTCTGCTCCCAATCGCAAATGAATTGCAGACTTCACCTATGTGTGGACA
>DATEJC010000073.1:0-4530 GCA_035278345.1 Bradyrhizobium sp.
TGACTGGGAAGGCGCGCTCTCCGCCATCGAACGCGGCCGCAAGAGCGCAGACGGCGAGGCGCTGAGTTCGCTCTACCGGCTTTATGAGGTCCGCATCCGCAACTACATCGAAACGCCGCCGCCGCCAGACTGGAACGGCGCATATGCGTTGCTGACGAAGTAGGGGAATCACGCCATCGCTTGTGGTCATCACCCGCCAACGGGTCGCGCGAATGCGCGCCCGATGACCGGCTCCGGCGGGTGAATCCAGTACGCCGCAGCTTCTCGGTTCAACCACTACCGTCTCTGGAATACTGGGTCGCCGCGTTCGCGGGCGATGACAATTAGAGCCGTCATTGCGAGCGAAGCGAAGCAATCCAGCTTTCTTGCGTGCGGCAAGCTGGATTGCTTCGTCGCTTCGCTCCTCGCAATGACGTGGATGGACATGCAGTCTCATTCCCGCGACTCGTTTTCGTCCGGGTTTTGCATCTCGTTGCTCCCCCTTTGATCAGAGGGCGCAGGGAAAGCCGGGCGCCGACTGCGCCCGCAGCACCGTGTGCAATGGGTAGTGAAAGAACGCACACGGCTTTGACAGGTACAGCCGAGACATCCCGGCTTTCCCCGCGCAATGGCTTTACGGCTTACTTCGTGCTCTCCCCGGGGAGCGGCCTTTCTTGCCCCCGTTGCCGGCAGGAAACCCGCCGACGTAGCGCCAGGGTCGCGGCGCCAGGACCACACGACTTCGCCGTACGCCGCAGCGTTTTCGTCCGGTGTGAGAACACCTGACGCCGCAAGCGTCCATCGCAACCCGCACCACGTTCCGTGACGATCGCGAAACGTCCCTTTGGCGGCACGGGCTGGGCGGGTTAATAACGTAAATCGGAATTCTGGTAAAGAGAAATATTTTTGGCTCGAGGGCTTGACAGCTTCCGCGGTGATTTGCCCGTCGTGTCGAATTTGCAACACTGTCTGCCGTCGCCCCCGGCGGATGGCAGGAGACAGGGGGCGTGAGGGATGTCCGTTTGCGGAACCGTCCTGCACAAAAGCGACGCCAAAACTCGCAGCCTTCGTTACAATGGGCCAAAGGGCGGCGGCTTGGCAGCCGTCAAAGCGAGGGAGCAAACGCGGCATGACAAGACCGAGCGCGAAAGAGATCAAGGCGATGAGCGACGTGGCGGGCGTGCCCGTCGACAGCGAGGTTGCCGCACGCATTGCCAACTCCATCGGGCCTGCGTTCGAGGGCTTTGCCCCGATTGCCGGCACGCAGCCGTTCGATCTTGAGCCCGCAACGTTCCTGCTCATGCATACGCCGAAGGTGACGAAATGAGTGAACCGGCCTTGATGTCGTTGACCGATGTCGCGAAGGCGATCGCCGGCAAGCGCCTGTCCTCGCGCGAGGTCACGCAATCCTGCCTCGACCGGATCGCGAAATTGAATCCCAGGCTCAATGCCTTCATGGCGATCGAGGCCGATGATGCGCTGAAGGCGGCAGATAGCGCCGACGCGGCGCTCGCCAAAGGCGGGCCGAAAGGGGCGCTGCACGGCGTGCCGCTGGCCCACAAGGACATGTATTACGACAAGGGCAAGGTCGTCACCTGCGGCTCGAAGATCCGCAAGGATTTCGTCGCGACGACGACTTCGACTGCGCTGCAGCGGCTAAAGGATGCCGGCACGGTGCGGCTCGGCTCGCTGCAGATGGTGGAATTCGCCTTTGGGCCGACCGGCCACAACCCGCATTACGGCGCCGTGCGTAACCCCTGGAACACCGATCATATCACCGGCGGCTCCTCGTCGGGGTCGGGTTCGGCGGTTGCCGCGCGGCTGACCTTCGCAGCGCTCGGATCGGATACCGGAGGCTCGATCCGGATGCCCGCGCATTTCTGCGGCGTCACGGGACTGAAGACCAGCGTCGGCCGCGTCAGCCGCGCCGGCGCGATGCCGCTGTCATGGTCGCTCGATACGGTCGGGCCGCTGGCGCAAACGGTCGAGGACTGCGCGCTGCTGACGGGGCTGATGGCCGGCGCCGATCCCGAGGATCCCACCGCATCCGATTTGCCGGTGCCGGATTACATGGCGGCGACGCGAGAGTCGATCAAGGGATTGAGGATCGGCGTTCCCGCTGCCTACTATGTCGACGGTCTCGATGCCGACGTGGCGCGTGTACTCGACGAGACGCTGGCCGTGCTGCGGAAAGAGGGCGCCGAGATCGTCAAGGTCGAACTGCCCGACCAGCGCCAGCTTTCGGCGGCCTGTCAAATCGTGCTGGCGACCGAAGCCGCCTCGCTCCACAAGCGATGGATGATCGAACGGCCGCAGGATTACAGCCCGCAAGTGCTGATGCGGCTGCAGAACGCACTCGCAATACCGGCCGTCACCTATCTCGAGGCGATGCGCTGGCGCGGTCCGGCGCTCGCGGCTTATTTGGCTGCCGTGGAAGGAACGGATGCCGTGATCGCGCCGGCGACGCCGATGCCGGCGCCCACGATCGCCGAAAGCGATGTCGGCAACAACCATGATGCCGAGGCGGTGATTCAGCGCATCACCCGCTTCACCCGCCCGATCAATTATCTCGGTGTGCCGTCGCTTGCGGTACCGGCGGGCTTCAGCAAGTCTGGCCTGCCGGTCGGCATGCAGATCATCGGCCGTTCGTTCGACGAGGCGATGCTGATCAGGATCGGCGCCGCATTCCAGCGCGCGACCGACTATCACCGGCGCGTGCCGAAAATCCTGGAGGCGCCGGCGACGGCGAGCTAGCCGCCGAATCCCGGATCGGCCCAGCGCCCGATTTGCGAAGAGGCGATTACCCGCTTCGGCTGATAGGGATTGAGCGTGCCGGCGGTCGCGCTCCAGCCTTTCGCCAGAATCTGCATGGCGAACAGTTTTGCATCGATCTCCGACTTGAAGGTGCGGGTCGAGCGCGCCGCACCGTCGTTCAGATTGCAATTCTTGTCCGGGCTGAACGCCACGTACCAGATATCAGGCTTTGTCATGCAACCATAACGCAATTGCAGCGCGAAAGTTTCATCAGGGAACCAGAATCGAGTCGCGGCGTTCATTGATTGCGGGCAGGATTGCGTCCGGGCAAGGACAGGGGGTCTTCAATGCAGCTTTCCAACGAAGGCATTTTGGTCATTTTGTTCGTCGGCCTTATCGCAGGCTGGCTTGCCGGCAAGATCGTGCGCGGCACCGGGTTCGGCATCATCGGCGATATTCTCGTCGGCATCGCGGGCGCGCTGGTGGCGAGTTACTTGTTTCCCAAACTCGGCATCCGCCTCGGCACCGGCCTTATTGCGGAAATCATCCAGTCCGCGATCGGCGCGATCATTCTGCTGGTGATTGTCCGGTTGCTGCGAACCGGCGGAAGATTCTAGCTCGCCTCCCTTACCGCCTCGACGATCCATTTGCGGACCGCGGCGATGCGACGGTCGCGCGCCTGCTCGCCGCGCGACACGAGATAGATCGTCTCGCCGCGCGCCGGCGTGAAGTCGAATGGCGCGACCAGCTTCTTGCCGAAGCCGGGCCGGGCGCGGATCAGCGGCGCCATCGCCAGCGTGACGCCGAGGCCCTGTTCGGCCGCTTCCAGCATGGCCGGCACGCTGTCGAGCCAGAGATGGCCGCGCGGCTCCAGCGGCGATAGCCCTGCTTCCTTCAGCCAGGCCGGCCAGGCCCGCGGCTGGGTGGTGAGGTGGATCAGCACCTGGCCCGACAAGTCCTGGAGGTGACGCAGCCCGTTCTTCAGCAATGACGGCGCACAGACCGGCAGGGCCTTCACCTCGACCAGCGGCTCGAATTTGAGGCCGGACGAATGCTCGCGGCCGTAGCGGATGGCGACGTCGACGCGCGAGGCGTTGAAATCGGCATATTGGTGCGTGGCCTCGATGCGCAGCGTCAGCGCCGGATGACGCCGCTTGAAATCGGGCAGCGCGGGCAGCAGCACGGCGCTGGTGAAGAAGGGCAGCGAGGAGATCCACAATTCGCCGCTGCCGTCGCGGCGCTGCCGCGTCATCTCGCGCGAGGCTTCCTGCAAGCTCGCCAGCGCCACCGAAACCTTGGCGAGATAACGCTCGCCCTCCGGCGTCAGCCGCACCGCGCGCGTGCCGCGGATGAACAGCTTGATGCCGAATTGCTCCTCCAGTCCGCGGATCTGATGGCTGATCGCCGACGGGCTCAGCGACAGGTCGCGCGCGGCGCGGCGGAAGCTCAGCTGCGAGGCGGCTCGCTCGAAGGCGAGCAGCGCCGCGAGCGGCGGAATGGTTCGCAATGGCGAGCCGGAGAGGTGAATTTCATTCATCTGTGGTGACAAAATCCCGTTTGTGAGGCCGGTAATTCTCGTCCAGATTGGCCGATAGCTCAATATCGCTCATCTCGGGATTAGCCCTCGTCGTGCCCGGGCCTGTCCCGCGCATCCACGCCTTTCTTGCTTATGGCCAGGACGTGGATGGCCGGGAAAGCCCGGCCATGACGGAAAATCGAGGAGAACTCACTTGCCGATCTTCGACGCGCTGGACGCACCCAGTCACTGGCGGCCGTCGCCGCTCGCCGCCGGTCCCT
>DATEJC010000074.1:0-4810 GCA_035278345.1 Bradyrhizobium sp.
CGCCTGATCGACAGTGCCGGCTTGTGCGAGAGGGCCAAGGCGCGCAACGAGTCCTTGCAATTCCTCCGGGTGACGAGATGAGAAAAAGACCGGATGGCCTGCCTTGATCCAGAGGCCGCCGATCGTGCCACCGATACGGCCCGCGCCGACAACACCGATTTTCATCTTGGAGCCAGAGGCCGTTTGACCGAAGGCGGCCGGCTGGAGAATCGCCTGGAGGACAAGCATTCCGACGGCGCCCAGCAGGGTACGGCGATTGCGATCGAGAGTAACATGCTCAGACATCGGAACACCAATTGCGAGTTGGAGTCGCAATCCTACGAGCGCCCTTCAGCCCGGAGCCGTTCACCTCACACGGGCGGACTCATAACGCGAAGGTGCCGCAAATAGCCGCCGGGAATTGCGCGCTCGCACAGAGTTGATCCTCTGCGCCCTGTCGGCCCGGGCTTTGCTGGCCTGCCTCTTGCCCGGCAAAGCCGTGCGCGACCAGTTCCGGTCAGAGCTTGACCTGGAACTCGCAAACCATGGGCCGGATCAACATGGTGCCCATGCATGAGCTGCAAAGGTGCTGTCGCGAAGCGAATCTATTTGGGTTCAGCCGACGGAGCGGCGTTGCGCTTCGGCAGCGGACTGGCCGGCGCATCATCTGCCACGCTGCACTGTTCGACATAAGAGTCTTCAGTCATGTCCCGTTTCATCATTGCTTCTTGATTGGCTCTCCATTGATTGCGGCACTTCTCCTCGGTTTTCTTCGGGCTTTGTCCGGTAGTTGCTGAGGGCGCTGACATGGCAGCAGGCGGGACGGCGGTCGCGCCCGGCATGGGCGTCTGTGCAAGCGCGCCGAAATCATGGATCACTATTGCGGAAAGTGCGCAACCGACCAGGCAGAGGTGCTTCTTCATTCCTGACCTCCCTTGGCACAGCGCATTATCGCGAGGTGCTTTTCCGGGGAGCGTTTCTGAGGGTTCTTCCAGTGGCGTGCATCTACGTGCAGCCGTTTCCGTCCCTGGCTGAGAAGACCAACGCGAACTATTCGCGCCTGTTCCTGGCTGCCGGGCCTGTCAAGGTAGCAAGGACCTGCAACGTTCTGCCGCTCGCTGGATCGCCTCGTATTGTTTGGAAGCTCGGGCCGATGACCACCCTTCGCCAACAGCGCGGCTGCATCCGCGCCGAGCGCTATCGCGCGCCCGCTTTGGGCCCAGCAGCGGACCTTAGTTGCGAACGCCATGGCGGGTCACGCCTTCGGCTAACCCGCCTACAAATTCGGAAAGAGGTTGGAGCGGGCGAAGGGAATCGAACCCTCGTATGCAGCTTGGGAAGCTGCCGTTCTACCATTGAACTACGCCCGCGAAAGGCTTGCCGCCTCGAGCACGGCCTGGCCGGAGCCGGCTGTCCGCCTTTCCGGATCGTGCTCTCCTCCTGCTTAGCCGACCCGGCGCGCGCCGCCAAGCCGGTTCGCGGGCGGTTCGGCCATTCCGCGCGGCCATTCCGCCACAGTCAAGCGCGAGCCTTAACCGAACCATCAGATTCTGGATGCGGTCTTTTATGACAGTGTTATGATCTCGGCCGGGTTGGTGGCGTAAAAATGTCGGGGCACGCGTTTACAATTTTCGACACGGCGGTCGGCCGCTGCGGCATCGCATGGGGTGATCAAGGCATTCTTGGCGTGCAACTGCCGGAAGCCCGCGAGCTCGAAACCCGGCGGCGGATGTACCGGATCTATCCCGAGGCGCGCGAGCAGCGCCCGCCCCACAACACCGAAATCGCCATCGAGGGCATCGTCACGCTGCTGCGCGGCGGCGATGCCGACATGTCCGACATCGTGCTGGACTGGACCGGCATCTCGAATTTCAATCAGCGCGTCTACCAGTCCGTCCGCGCCATCCCGCGCGGCGAGACCCGCACCTATGACGAGATTGCCGCCGGCATGCGCGTGCCCGGCGCGGTCCATTCGGTGGCGCAGGCGCTTGGCCGCAACCCCTTCATGGTCATCGTGCCCTGCCATCGCGTGCTGGAAGCCGGCAACTACACCGACAAGATGGCGCCGAATGGCGGCGTCATCTCCAAGCGCCGGCTGCTGACCATCGAGGGCGCTCACCCGACCGTGAGCAAGACCCTGTTCGAGGTGCTGCTGCCGCCCGTTGCCCCGCCCCGCCCGCATAACTAAATTTGGCGGATGAACCGCAGGACGCTGCTCGAGGGCAACCGCATTTCGGTGACCGAATTCCGCTGCACTGCGGGACCGGGCGACAAGCCGTTTGCGGAAACATTTCCGGCCCATTCGATATCCTACGTCCGCAAGGGCAGTTTCGGCTGCCATTGCCGCGGCCGCTTCCATGAGCTGGTGGCCGGCTCGATGCTGATCGGCTCCCCCGGCGACGAATATGTCTGCACCCACGACCATGTCGTCGGCGACGAATGCCTGTCGTTCTTCCTCGCGCCTGAGCTGGTGGATGCGATCGGCGATGGCAGGATGTGGCAGATCGGCTCGCTGCCGCCGCTGGCCGAACTGATGGTGCTGGCGGAGCTCGCGCAAACGGCGGCAGATGGCAGCAGCGATGTAGGCCTCGACGAAGTCGGCCATGCCCTCGCCGCCCGCTTTGTCGAGGCAGTCAGCGGGCGCAAGGCAAGGAAGCTGACCGCAAACCTGCGCGACCGCCGCCGGGCGGTGGAAAGCGCGCTGTGGATCGACGCCAACTCGCACAGGCCGATCGCGCTCGACGGTGCCGCCGAGCAGGCCGGCATCAGCCCGTTCCATTTCCTGCGGCTGTTTTCCGAGGTGCTGGGCGTGACCCCGCACCAATATCTGGTGCGCTCGCGGCTGCGCCATGCGGCGCGCCGGCTCGCCGACGACGACAGCCCCATCACCGACATCGCCTATGACGTCGGCTTTGGCGATCTCTCCAATTTCGTGCGCACCTTCCACCGCGCCTCCGGCGCCTCCCCGATGCGGTTCCGCCAGGCCTCCAAAGGCGACCGCAAGATTCTCCAAGATCGCCTTGCGCTGAACTGAGAGGGTACCTCCACGGCGCGCTGATTCCGCGCGCATCGACTGGAGAACCTCATGTACGACCATATCGGACTGCGCGTCGGCAACCTCGATAATGCCGTGCGCTTCTACACCGCAGCACTGGCACCGCTCGGCTTCGTGCTATGCTTGCAGGGCGACGGCTATGCCGGCTTCGGCCCAAAGGACGCGCCCGCGCTCTGGCTGCATCTGCACAAGGGCGAGAAGGCGAGCGGCGCGCACGTCGCGTTCAGCGCGAAAGATCATGACGCGGTCAAGAAATTCCACGCCGAAGGCATGAAGGCCGGCGGCCGCGACAATGGCGGCGCAGGCCCGCGCAAGGATTACAGCCCGACTTACTACGCCGCGTTCCTGATCGATCCCGACGGCAACAATGTCGAGGCGGTGTGCGCGTAGATCGCGCTGCCTGCCACACCGTCATTGCGAGCGAAGCGAAGCAATCCAGCTTCCTTCGCGGCGTTGGGAAAGCTGGATTGCTTCGTCACTTCGCTCCTCGCAATGACGGCTCAACTTACATCGCAGAGGACAACCCTATGGCTTCCATCCACAAGGAAATCATCATCGACGCCAATCCCGCCGACGTCTGGGACGCGCTGCGCGATTTCGGCGCGCTGCATACGCGGCTGGTGCCGGGCTTCGTCACCGACACAAAACTCGACGGCGATGCGCGAATCGTCACCTTCGCCAACGGCACTGTCGCGCGCGAAGTGCTGGTTGCGTGCGACGACGAGCGCCGGCGGCTGGTCTACGCCATCAAGAACGAACGCCTGACGCAGCACTCGGCCTCAGCCCAGGTGTTTGCCGAAGGCGATGGGCGCACGCGGTTCGTCTGGATTGCCGACGTGCTGCCGCATGAGTTCGCTTCCTATATGGAAGGACAGATGGAGCTCGGCCTTGCCGCCATGCAGAAGGCCCTTGCGCGGAAAGCCGCATAGGCCTGTGTGATTTTTCTCACAGATCGGCTGCCTGCCCGCTCCTAGCCTCGCCTCGTGCGTCCGGACTGCGCGCGCTTTCAAGCCGCGCGGCGCACGAGGAGTTTTGCCATGACCGGAGCTGACAAGGTGGTGTGCCAGGCGGCCACGCTCCTGCTGCTGTTCACGCTGACGACGATGCCGGCGAAGGCCCAGTTCGCCGGCTTCGGCGGCGGTGGCGGCGGCGAGGACATGATGACCCAGATGGCGCCAATGCTGGAGATGATGAAGGCGAAGATGGGCAAGCGCCGCTTCGCCATGATGATGCAGACCATGGGACCGATGATGAGCCGCATGATGGAAGGCGGCGGCATGGGAGGCACGATGGGCGGCGGAGGTTTTGGTGGTTTGGGCGGCATGCCTGCCGATATCGGCGGCGTGATCCCCGGCGGCTATGGCGGCATGATCCCCGGTGGCATGGGCGGCTATGGCGGCGGCGACATCATGGGCATGATGGGCGGCACGGGCGGCGGCGAGATGATGAGCATGATCCCGCAGCTGATGCGCATGGTGAATTATGGCGGCGGCGGCCGTCATGTGCGTCGCGTGAAGCGGAGATAACGACAGGTCTTTTCCCGTCATTGCGAGCGAAGCGAAGCAATTCAGCTTCCCTTCGCCGCAACAAGAAAGCTGGATTGCTTCGTCGCTTCGCTCCTCGCAATGACGAGTTCTAGGGAAGCGCCGGCCTCACCTTGACGGCAGAGGCCTGCTTCGGCCCCCAGCGCGTCAGCACCACGCTGGCGGTGGAGAGCGTGCCGATCAGCACCATCGAGCTTGCGGCCAGCACGAAGAAGCTGCCGGCAGTCGCATC
>DATEJC010000075.1:0-5190 GCA_035278345.1 Bradyrhizobium sp.
GGTCGCCAAAGCCTGGCAGAAGAAGAAGGCCGATGCCGGCTGGGCCTGCCTGCACTGGCCGAAGGAATATGGCGGTCGCGGCGCCTCGCCGATCGAGCGCGTGATCTGGCAGCAGGAAGAGGGGCCGTTCGGCAACCTCTCCCGTGTCTTCATCATTGGCCATGGCATGTGCGGGCCGACGGTGATGGCGTATGCCGGCGAAGACCAGAAGCGCAAATATCTGCCGCCGCTTGCGTCAGGCGAAAAGATCTGGTGCCAGCTGTTCTCCGAGCCTGCCGGCGGCTCCGACGTCGCAGGGCTCCGCACGCGCGCGGAGAAGAAGGGCGACGAGTGGATCGTCAACGGGCAGAAGATATGGACGTCGGGCGCGCATTATTCCGACTACGGCATTCTGCTGACCCGCACCGATCCGACCGTGCCCAAGCACAAGGGCCTCACCATGTTCTTCCTGGACATGAAGAGCCCCGGCGTGGAGGTGCGCCCGATCAAGCAGGCGAGCGGTCAATCCGACTTCAACGAGGTCTATTTCACCGACGTTCGCATTCCGGACTCGCAGCGGTTAGGGGCCGTCGGTGACGGCTGGAACGTCTCGCTGACCACGCTGATGAACGAGCGCATGTCGATCGGCGCTGGTGTCGCCACTGGCTTTCCGGAGCTTTTCGAGTTCTGCAACAGCCTGATGCTGGAAGACGGCCCGGCGATCGAGAATCGCAACGTTCGCTCGAAGCTGGCGAACTGGGCGGTGAAGGCGAGCGGGCTGAAATACACCAGCATGCGCACCATCTCGGCGCTGTCCAAGGGCGAACGCCCGGGCCCGGAAAATTCCATCGGCAAGCTCGTTGCGGCCTCGATGATCCAGGACGTCGCGATGTACGCGCTGGATTTGCAGGGCGCGGCCGGCGCTCTCTCCGGCCCGGAAGATGCCGAGGTCGCCGGTAAATTCCAGGCGATGCTCTTGCGCGCGCCGGGCACCCGCGTCGAGGGCGGCACCGACGAGATCATGCGCAACATCATCGCCGAGCGCGTGCTTGGCCTGCCCGGTGACATCCGGGTCGACAAGGACGTGCCGTTCAACCAGATCCCGACCAAGGGAAGAGCATGAAGACCCTCATCCTGAGGAGCCGCGAAGCGGCGTCTCGAAGGATAGTGGCCCGACTGAGGCCTCATGGTTCGAGACGGCGCTGCGCGCCTCCTCACCATGAGGGACCAACACCGAACAACGATTGAGAGGTTCGCCATGAATTTCGATGACACGCCGCAGGAAGCTGAGTTCCGCGCCACCGCCCGCAAGTGGATCAATGCCAACGCGCCGAAGGAATTCGAGCAGGAGCTCTCGAAATCCTCCCTCGGGCGCATTCGGCTCGCCAAACATGACATGGTCGAGGTCGGGAAAGCCTGGCAGAAGAAGAAATCCGACGGCGGCTGGGCCTGCCTGCACTGGCCGAAGGAATATGGCGGCCGCGGCGCGACGCCGATCGAGCGTGTGATCTGGCAGCAGGAAGAGGGCGTCTACGGCAAGCTGACGCAGCCGTTCCAGATCGGCGAAGGGATGTGCGGCCCGACCGTGATGGCCTGGGGCAGTGAGGAATCGAAGCGCCGCTATCTGCCAAAGCTCGCTTCGGGCGAAGAAATCTGGTGCCAATTGTTCTCCGAGCCGGCTGCAGGCTCCGACGTTGCGGGCCTGCGCACCCGCGCCGAGAAGAAGGGCGACAACTGGGTCGTCAACGGCCAGAAGATCTGGACCTCCGGCGCGCATTATTCCGACTACGGTCTTCTGATCGCGCGCACCGACCCGAATGTGCCGAAGCACAAGGGCCTCACCATGTTCTTCCTGAGCATGAAGAGCCCGGGCGTCGAAGTGCGGCCGATCAAGCAGGCCAACGGCATGCAGGAATTCAACGAGGTCTATTTCACCGACGTCGTGATTCCCGACAGCCAGCGGCTCGGCAATGTCGGCGACGGCTGGAACGTGTCGCTGACCACGCTGATGAACGAGCGCATGTCGATCGGCGCGCGGCTGGCGACCGGCGTGCCCGAGATGTTCGAGTTCTGCTCCAACCTGATGCTGGAAGATGGCCTCGCGATCGACGATCGCGCCGTGCGCTCCAAGCTTGCCACCTGGGCGGTGAAGTCGAACGGGCTGAAATACACCAGCTACCGCGCGATCTCGGCGCTATCGAAGGGCGAGCGCCCGGGTCCGGAAAATTCCATCGGCAAGCTGGTCTCCGGCATGATGCTGCAGGACATCGCAGCCTTCGCCATGGACCTGCAGGGCGGGGCCGGCTCTCTCACCGGCGAAAGCGAGGAAGAAGCGCGCGGCCAGTTCCAGCAAATGCTGCTGTCGTCGCCCTCGATGCGCATCGCCGGCGGCACCGATGAAGTGCTGCGCAACATCATCGCCGAGCGCGTGCTCGGCCTGCCCGGCGATATCCGCGTCGACAAGGACGTGCCGTTCAACAAGATTCCGACCAAGGGACGCTGATGATGGCGGATGCGGCGACGAAGGCGCGCTACGCGACGCAGGATCGTATCGGCGTGCTCGAAGAGCTTCTCAACGAACGCTATTCGGTGCGCGCCTTCCTGGCCGAGCCGGTGCCGCGCGAGACCATCGAGCGGTTGCTCACGGCGGCGCAGCGGACGGCGTCGTGGTGCAACAGCCAGCCATGGCAGGTGATCATCGCCAGCGGCGAGGCCAAGGAACGTTTTCGCAAGGCCATCTATGCCGCGGCGATCTCGGGCGCAGAGGAAGGTCACGATTTTCCGCCGCCGCGGGAATATCTCGGCGTCTATCTCGATCGCCGCCGCGAAAGCGGCTTTCAGCTTTACAACACGCTCGGCATCGTCAGGGGCGACAAGGCGGCCTACGCCAAGCAGGCGCTGGAGAACTACAATTTCTTCGGCGCGCCGCACGTCGCCATTATCCACACCGACGAGCCGCTCGGCGTCTACGGTGCGATCGATTGCGGCGCCTATGTCGGCAATTTCATGCTGGCGGCGCAGGCGTTGGGGCTCGGCACCATCCCGCAGGCCGCACTGGCGCGGCATTCAAAACTTATCCGCCGGCATTTCAACCTGCCCGACGACCGCCGCGTCGTCTGCGGCATTTCCTTTGGCTTCGCCGATCACACACATCTCGTCAACAGCTACCGCACCTCGCGAGCGAAGGTCGCGGATACCGTGACGTTCGTGGACGAGTAGTCCCAGCGCAGCACAGGCTGGCGGCCTCCATTCTACTTTGCATGGGGTTGTTTTCGCGATTTTTCGTGGACGAGTGCCGAAGGCGGCAAATTACCTGAAGCGCAGATTGTCGCGCGAAAGCTGGCTGACCGAAGTGCATCCCATCAGCTTCATGTCCCGCACGATTTCGGTGCGCAACAGTTCGAGGGCCCTCTCTACTCCGGCCTGACCCGCCGCGGCGAGCGCGTACAGATAGAGACGGCCGATCCCGACGGCCTTCGCCCCCAGCGAGAGCGCCTTGAGCACATGGGTTCCGCGCTGGATGCCACCATCCATCATGACGTCGATCCGGTCGCCGACCGCGTCGACAATCTCCGCCAGCTGGTCGAACGCCGCGCGCGAGCCGTCGAGCTGCCGGCCGCCATGATTGGATAGCACGATTCCGGTGCAGCCGATCTCGACCGCACGCCTGGCGTCGGCGACCGACATGACTCCCTTGAGGCAGAACTGGCCGTTCCACAGCCGTACCATGTCGGCGACGTCATTCCAGTTCATGGCGGGATCGAGCATTTCGGTGAAATAGCGCCCGATCGACATGGCCCCTCCGCTCATGTCGACATGCTCTTCGAGCTGGGGCAGCCTGAACCTCTCGTGCGTTACGTAGTTCAGCCCCCACGCCGGCTTGACGGCGAATTGAAGCATGCCGCCGAGCGTCAGCCTGAAGGGAATGGAGAAACCGGTGCGCAGGTCGCGCTCCCGATTGCCGCCGGTGATGCTGTCCACGGTGAGCATCATGACATCGACGCCGGCGGTCTTTGCGCGCTCCATCATGGCGCGATTGAGGCCTCGATCGCGATGGAAATAGAATTGGTACACCTGCGGGGTCCGGTGCGCCTTTCGCAACTCCTCGAGACTGACGGTGCCGAGCGAGGATACGCCAAACATGGTGCCGCATTTTGCTGCAGCAGCGGCAACGGCGCGCTCGCCCTTGTGGTGGAACAGGCGCTGCAGTGCGGTTGGCGAGCAGTAGAAAGGACAGGCGAGCTTCTGGCCCATCACCGTGACGGAGATATCGACGTTCTCAACGCCGCGCAGAATATTGGGTACGAGGTCACAGCGTTCGAAACTTTCCGAATTGCGCCGATGCGTCGCTTCGTCGTCGGCGGCTCCATCAATGTAGTTGAATATCGGACCCGGCAGCCGGCGCCGCGCGAGCTCGCGAAAGTCGTGGAAGTTGTGGCAATTGCGAAGCAGCATGTGTCCAACCCTCAAAACTTCGGCGGCCGTTTCTCGGCTCGCGCCTTGATGCTTTCCCTGATTTCCGCGCCGCGCATGCTTTCGCGGTGGCGCTGGTCGGCGGCGGCTTCATCGAGCTTGCCGCGGGCGAATTCGTTGATGGCGCGTTTCATGCCGGCCATCGCGACGGGCGCGTTGCCGGCGAGGAGGCCCGCAAGCTTGTCGACTTCCTCGTCCAGCGCTTTCGCCGGCACCATCGCCGTGAGGTAGCCGATCCGCAACATTTCGGGTGCTGGGATCTTCCGCGCGGTGAGAAACAGCATCTTGGCGTTATCGACACCGAGGCGCGACACGTAGCGCTGGATGCCGCTCTTGTAATAGTGCAGCCCCAGCCGCGCCGCGGGCATGAACATCTCCGCGGTGTCGACGCCGATGCGGAAATCGCAGGCCAGTGCCAGATCGGTCGAGCCGCCATAGACGCCGCCATTGAGCCGGCAAATCGTCGGCACCGTCAAATCTTCCAGGCGGTTGACAACCACCTCGAAGGCCGAGCCCGCGCTTTGCTGTTCTGTTGCGCTCACCGCACGCTCTGCGACCGAGCCGAGATCATAGCCGGAGGAGAAGGTGCGGCCCGTTCCGGTCAGCACCAGCACGCGCAACGCTGGATCGGCTTCGACCTGGTCGAACAGTTTCAGGAGCACGCCGAGATCGTCGGCCTCCAGGCGGTTGTGATGCCTTGGCCGGTTGAGGCGGATGTTGGCGCGGGCGCCGGAAATG
>DATEJC010000076.1:0-9804 GCA_035278345.1 Bradyrhizobium sp.
ATGACGAGAAGGGCCCTATCGGCACTTCCACAGTGGCCGCGCTGGCGCAGCGCAAGCCGATGACGAACGTGCCGCCGCCGTGACTTGCACCGCCGTCATTGCGAGCGAAGCGAAGCAATCCAATTCCTTCCGCAACAAGAAAGCTGGATTGCTTTGGCTTCGCTCCTCGCAATGACGCGTGAAGAGAGTTAAGCCAGATGCCGCTGCATCTCCGGCCGCGCCTTCAACTCCGCGCCTTGCTTGGCAAAAATCTTCGCGATCCGCTCCGGCACAAAGTTCATGTCGACAAACGCCGGCGCCGTATTCGCAACCTCGTGGTACTCGAGAATCTTGCGGTCGCGCAGCTTCATCATCGCGACACCCTCGAACATCACTCGCGCGCCCTTCGCCTCGGCGAGCGTCGAGCGGTAGCTGAAGGTGTAATGCGCATACAGCGTCTTGCCGTCGCTGACCGGCGAATGCATGTCCCAGCGGAAATCGGTCGCGGTGCGATAAAAGACCTCATCGATCATCTCGGCAATTTTCGTGCGCCCCTTGAACGCGCCATAGAACACGTCGTGATAGACGCCGTCCTCACAAAAGAGCTCGGCAAACGCCTTGCCATTGTGCTGTTCGACAGCATCGCAAAAGGCGCGCAGCAGTTGGTCCGTCTTCATGGCGTTCTCTCCCTTGCGCAGGCGAGCCTAGCCGATCTCCGCCACCGCGGCCATGATGCGGGCGATGTCCTGCGGGCGGGACAGGCGGTGATCGCCGTCCTGGATCATGGTGAGCACGACGTCCTCCGCGGGCAAGCGCTGCGCCAGCGTGAACGCATGCTGCCAGGGCACGTCGGGATCCTGCGCGCCCTGCAGGATGCGAACGGGGCAGCCGACCTCGATGGCACTGCCGAGCAACAGATGATTGCGACCCTCCTCTATCAGCGCACGCGTAATCGGATAGGGATCGCCATATTGCGAGGGCCGGTGCCAGACGCCCTTGGTCATGATCTCCTCGCGGACTTCCGCCGAGAAGTCTTTCCACATCAGCGCTTCCGTGAAATCCGGCGCCGGCGCGATCAGCACGAGGCCGGCGAGCGATGCGCTCTTGATGTCGCGTCGGCGAATCTCGCGCGCCAGCAACAGCGCCATCCATCCGCCCATCGACGAGCCGATCGCCACCTGCGGGCCGGAACAAAATCGCTCGAATACGGCGAGCCCCTCTTCCAGCCATCGCCCGATGGTGCCGTCGGCGAATGTGCCGCCGGACTCGCCATGGCCGGAATAGTCGAAGCGCACGCAGGCGCGGCCGTGTTCCGCAGCCCAGGCGTCCAGCGCCAGCGCCTTGGTACCGCGCATGTCGGAATTGAAGCCGCCGAGCCAGAACAGCCCCGGCGGCCGCCCATTGCGCGCGCGCACCGCGATGCGGCGGTGGGCAGCGCCCTCGCCGACATCGACGAAGGCGGGTTCCTGGGCGGTGGTGTCGGGCTCTGTCATGGCTATGTCACTCGCGGTCGCCGTCTTTTTCGGCGAGCAGGAATGATCCGTCAACGATACCTGCTTAAACCCGCTTGCGGAGCGCGGAATGGCTCTCTATGTGCCGCGCGTGGCCAAAATGCCGCTCCTTTGGCGGTTTTGGTCCGCAGAACAGGCGAGTTCGCTTGCCCGCAGCCGCGTCTTGCTTCAAAATAGTGCCTTCCCTTTCACAACCTTGGAGAACTACCCATTCGCCGTCCCAATAGAGCCCCGCCCGCAGTCGCCAAAGACGGGCCGCGCATCAATGACGATATCCGCAATGCACAGATCCAGCTGATCGACGCTGACGGCGCCAACAAGGGCACCGTCGAAACCGTGACGGCCATCAAGATGGCCATGGAAGCGGGCATGGACCTGGTCGAGATTTCGCCGAACAACAATCCCCCCGTCTGCAAGATCATGGACTACGGGAAGTTCAAGTATTCGGCGCAGAAGAAAGCCGCGGAAGCCCGCAAGAAACAGAAGGTCGTGGAGATCAAGGAGATCAAGCTGCGGCCGATGATCGACGATCACGACTATGACGTGAAGATGCGCGCGATGCAGCGATTCTTCGAGGAAGGCGACAAGGTGAAAATCACCCTGCGCTACCGTGGCCGTGAAATGGCGCACCAGGAGATTGGCACCAAGCTGCTCGACAAGGTGAAGGCCGACGTCGCCGAGATCGCCAAGGTCGAGCAGGACGCGAAGTTCGAGGGCCGCCAGGTCGTGATGGTGCTGGCGCCGCGCTGATTCGCTTAGGTCTTGATCGCGTGAATGCAAACGGCCCGCTGGATGATCCGGCGGGCCGCTTGATTTAGGTGAGTTGAGTTCTTTGGCTCTTTCAGCTCCGCGTCGCCTGCCAGGTCCCGCTGCAGCGGTCGCCGGTGATGATGCCGCTCCAGCGGCCGGAGCCGGAATTGCCGACCAGGCGCCCGCCGCCGGAGGCGTGGGAGGCGCCGACCGAGACCGCCACGGCGACGCCGCCGGCGCGGTTCACCGAGCCGGAAACCCGGCCGCCGCCGGCCGAGGAAACCCGGCCGCGGTTGACCAGGAACGGCACGCTGTAGCCGGACGAGCAGTTGCCGCGGGTAGTGGCAAAGACCGTGGTCCACGTGCCGTCATAGACGCCGGCGACCCGGGCATCGGCCGTGCAGGGCATCGCGAGCGCCGCCGCCAGCGCGGTAACGGCAAAAAGCGATTTGGAGGCGCGAACGCGCGGAAGAACGGAGAAGTATCGGGAAATCATTGGGAATATGGTCATTTGCTTCCTGCCCTGGAACTTTGCCATGAGGTGATGACAGTCGTTCGTCAGGGGAGGTGCCCGGGCGGTTCATCGTTGCAAATTGCCTTTCCGTCTGTCATAAGCCCGACCTTCATCGCCCGGCTGATCAAGGGCTGCCGTGGCGATGTTTTCGTGCAAGGTTGCCCAATTGGAAAACCTTAGCACTTTCAACGCTCTAACGAGCATTTTAGCCGGCCTGACGCCCCTCGCGGGCGGTTTCGTGCTGGCGCAATAGGAGAGCCAAATGCCCAAGCTGAAGACCAAGTCCGGCGCCAAAAAGCGCTTCAAGGTGACTGCCACCGGCAAAGTGATCCACGCCCAGCGCGGCAAGCGCCACGGCATGATCAAGCGGACCAAGAAGCAGATCCGTCAGCTGCGCGGCACCCGCGTGCTGTTCAAGACGGACGGCGACAACGTCAAGAAATACTTCCTGCCGAACGCCTGATCGCTTCCCGCTTAGCCTTATGCCGCGCGAGCAGCGCGGCGACCCGTCATCTCTGAACAAGGATTTTTGTCATGTCTCGCGTCAAACGCGGTGTGACCGCCCACGCCAAGCACAAGAAAGTCTACAAGGCCGCCAAGGGCTATTACGGCCGCCGCAAGAACACGATCCGCATCGCCAAGCAGGCGGTAGAGAAGGCCGGCCAGTACGCCTTCCGTGACCGCAAGCGCAAGAAGCGCACCTTCCGCGCGCTCTGGATCCAGCGTCTCAATGCTGCTGTGCGCCCGTTCGGCATGACCTACAGCCGATTTATCGACGGCCTGTCGAAGTCGGGAATCGTGGTCGACCGCAAGGTTCTGTCGGATCTGGCGATCAACGAACCGGCGGCGTTCCAGGCCATTGCCGAGAAGGCGAAGTCGGCGCTCGCCGCTTAAGCCGCCGGCCTATTTGGCGCCTGCGGCCCTGCGCATCTCCTTCGCGTAGCGCTGGGCGACTTGCGCCCGGCAGAACGCCGTAAACGAGATGTACATGGTGCCGGACTGGTTCCGGTACTTGCGGTCGCAAACGCCGAGCTCGCGCTTGTAAGCCTGCTTCTTCGCCGCGTGCGCCTTGTCGAGGAAGTCGGCCTCGCACTTCTTCTCGACCACCTCGCCGAACTGCACGTCGCCGCTGGCGACGTATTCGCAGGCCTCAAAGACCTTCATCGCGGCGTCACAGCCCTTGGCTGCGTTCAACGACGCGATGATGTCGTCCATGGATCTGGACTTGGCTGGGCATTCCATCGTCGCAGCCCGGGCCGGACCCAGCAAGAGAAACAGGCCGAAGGCGAGGCCGGCGGCGGAAAAAGCGGATTTGAGGGTCATCGCTATCCTCTGATCGAACCTCGATCCTCTGATCGAACCTCGCGTTGGTAGCCCCTCGGGCGAAAGGGTTCAAAGCACTCGCGAGGGGTCTGAAATTAGGGCCTTTTGGCTTGACGTTGCCCCCCTTGGCTGGCCACAACCAGCCGCCTCCTGGAACTAAGGACTTCGACCGTGTCCGACCTCGCAACGCTTGAAAAATCCATCCTCGAACAGATCGCCGCCGCCGGCGACGAAGCGGCGCTGGAAGCTGTCCGCGTCGCCTCGCTCGGCAGGAAGGGCTCGATCTCGGCGCTGCTCGGCACGCTGGGCAAGATGTCGCCGGACGAGCGCAAGACGCAAGGCGCGGCCATCAACTCGGCCAAGGACAGGGTGACGGAAGCACTGACCGCACGTCGCGACATCCTCAAATCCGCAGCGCTCGATGCGCGGCTGGCGTCGGAGACCATCGACGTCACGCTGCCGCTGCGCGATGCGCCAGCCGAGACCGGCCGCATTCATCCGCTCAGCCAGGTCTGGGATGAGCTCACGGCCATCTTCGCCGACATGGGATTTTCCGTCGCCGAGGGTCCTGACATCGAGACCGACGACTACAACTTCACCAAGCTGAATTTCCCGGAAGGCCATCCGGCGCGGGAGATGCACGACACCTTCTTCTTCAATCCGAAGGACGACGGCTCGCGCATGCTGCTGCGTACCCACACCTCGCCGGTGCAGGTGCGCACCATGCTGAGCCAGAAGCCGCCGATCCGCGTGATCTGCCCGGGCCGCACCTATCGCATCGATTCGGACGCGACCCACACGCCGCAATTCCATCAGGTCGAGGGCCTCGTCATCGACAAGGAATCGCATCTCGGCCACCTCAAATGGATCCTGCACGAGTTCTGCAAGGCCTTCTTCGAGGTCGACCACATCAACATGCGTTTCCGTCCGTCGTTCTTCCCCTTCACCGAGCCGTCGCTGGAAGTCGACATCCAGTGCCGTCGCGACAAGGGCGAAATCCGCTTTGGCGAGGGCGAGGATTGGCTGGAGATTCTCGGCTGCGGCATGGTGCATCCGAATGTGCTGCGCGCCTGCGGCATCGATCCCGATGTCTACCAGGGGTTTGCCTGGGGCATGGGCATCGATCGCATCGCCATGCTGAAATACGGCATGAGTGACCTGCGCCAGCTGTTCGACAGCGACGTACGCTGGCTGTCGCATTACGGCTTCAAGCCGCTCGAGGTGCCGACACTCGCCGGAGGTCTCAGCTCGTGAATCTGAGCGCCCTCCCGGAAAAATATCAGGGACTGCGGTCGTTCGCGTTTGGCGACGGGCCTGATCTTGCCGACGAACTGCTCGATCTCGTCATCCGGGGCGTCAAGACCGCGACCTGCAGCACCGAAGACGAGCCCAATACGTCGACACCCGGCGAGCGCTGGATCGTGCTCGATAGCAGCGGCACGCCGCGCTGCGTCATCGAATCCACGGAAGTGACCTATCGCCGCTTCGGCGAGGTTGATGCGACCTTTGCCCATGACGAAGGCGAAGGCGACCGCAGCCTCGACCACTGGCGCAACGCGCACCGCAATTATTTCGGCCGGCAAGGCAAGTTTCGCGAAGACATGATGCTGATGTGCGAACGCTTCCGCCTGGTCGAGGTTTTCTAGGAACGTACCATGAAATTCACGCTCTCCTGGCTGAAGGAACATCTCGACACCGACGAGCCGCTGGACAAGCTTGCCGACAAGCTCACCATGATCGGGCTCGAGGTCGAGAGCATCGAGGACAAGGCGAAGGCGCTGGCGCCGTTTTCCATCGCGCGCGTCATCTCGGCCGAGCAGCATCCGAACGCCGATCGCCTTCGCGTCTGCATGGTCGATACCGGTGACGGCGGCGCGCCGGTGCAGGTGGTGTGCGGCGCGCCGAATGCGCGCGCCGGCCTGATCAGCGTGTTCTCGCCACCCGGCACCTACATCCCCGGCAAGAACATCACGCTCGGCGTCGGCACCATCCGGGGCGTCGAGAGCCGCGGCATGCTGTGCTCGGCGGCCGAACTGCAGATCTCCGAGGACCATGACGGCATCATGGAGCTGCCGGCCGATGCGCCGGTCGGTAAAGGTTATGCGGAATGGGCCGGGCTCGGTGATCCCGTCATCGAGATCAACCTGACGCCGAACCGGCAGGACTGCACTGGAGTGCACGGCATCGCGCGCGACCTGTTTGCGGCCGACATGGGCAAATTCAACGACCCCGCGATCAAGCCGGTGAAGGGCGAATTCCCATGCCCGGTGCAGGTGAAGGTCGAGGACGCGACGCTCTGCCCGGGCTTTGCGCTGCGGCTGGTGCGCGGCGTCAAGAACGGCTCCTCGCCCGAATGGCTGCAGAAGCGGCTGACCTCGATTGGCCTCCGGCCGATCAATGCGTTGGTCGACATCACCAACTTCATGACCTTCGACCGCGGACGGCCGCTGCATGTGTTCGACGCCAAGAAGGTGAAGGGCAATCTCACCGTGCGCCGCGCCCGCGAGGACGAGAACCTGCTCGCGCTCGACGGCCGCACCTACAACCTCGATCCCTCGATCTGCGTCATCGCGGACGAGCATGGTGTCGAATCGCTTGCCGGCATCATGGGCGGCGAAACCTCGGGCTGCGACGAGAACACCACGGACGTGCTGATCGAATCGGCGCTGTGGAACGAGATCAACATCGCCCAGACCGGCCGTAAGCTCGGCATCAATTCCGACGCGCGTTATCGTTTCGAGCGCGGCGTCGATCCTGCCTTCATGGTGCCTGGTCTCGACATGGCTACCCAGCTCGTGATGGAGATGTGCGGCGGCACGCCGTCGGAGAACGTCGTGGTCGGCAACCGCTTCGGCGAAGACCGCGTGATCGATTTCCCGGTCAGTGAGGTCAAGCGTCTCTCCGGCCTCGATGTGCCCGTCACCGAGATGAAGCGAATTCTCGCCCGCCTCGGCTTCATGGTGGCCGGCAGCGGTCCCGTCGTGAAGGTGGCCGTTCCATCCTGGCGAACCGACGCGCATGGCAAGGCCGACATCGTCGAGGAGGTCGTGCGCATTTTCGGCGTCGACAAGGTGCCGGAGACGCCGTTCGGCCGCGGTGAGGAGCCGCGCAAGTCGGTGCTCACGTCGATGCAGCTGCGCACCGGCCGCGCCAAGCGCGCGCTGGCCGCGCGCGGCATGGTCGAGGCGGTAACGTGGTCGTTCATCGCAAAGCCGGCGGCGGAGCTGTTCGGCGGCGGGCAGCCCGAGCTTGCGCTCGCCAATCCCATCGCATCCGACCTTTCCGACATGCGGCCGAGCCTGCTGCCCGGCCTGATTGCCGCTTCCCAAGCCAATATCAACCGCGGCTCGTCTGACGTTGCGTTGTTCGAAGTCGGACAAATCTTCAAAGGCGACAAGCCGGAGAACCAACTGATGGCCGCTTCCGGCGTGCGTCACGGCTTTGCGTCATCCAAGGGCCTGGGACGTCATTGGTCCGGCACCGCGGCGGCCGATGCGCTCGATGCTAAGGCCGATGCCTTCGCCGTGCTGGCGGCAGCGGGCGCGCCGATGCAGGCGCTGCAGATTGTGTCGGGCGGACCAAAATGGCTGCATCCCGGCCGTTCCGGCACGATCCAGATCGGCCCGCAGAACGTGCTCGGCTATTTCGGTGAGCTGCATCCGCGCGCGCTGGAGGCGCTCGGCGCCGATGGTCCGCTGATGGCGTTCGAGGTGATCCTCGACCGCATTCCCGAGGGCAAGCAGAAGGCCACGCGCGCAAAACCGGTGCTGGAGCTCTCAGCGTTCCAGCCGGTCTCGCGCGACTTCGCGTTCATCGTCGATCGCAAGGTGAAGGCCGGCGAGCTCGTGCGCGCCGCGCAAGGCGCCGACAAGAAGCTGATCACGGGCGTTTCGGTGTTCGACCTCTATGAGGGCAAGGGCATCGATCCCGACAAGAAGTCGCTGGCGATCGCCGTGACGATCCAGCCGCGCGAGAAGACGATGACCGATCAGGAGATCGACGCGGTCGCCGCCAAGATCGTCGCCGAGATCGTCAAGAAGACCGGCGGCACGTTGCGCGCATGATCCCGACAAGTCTGAAATGGTTTTCGGTGAGATCATGCGCAAGAAATAGCGCATGAGTTTTGCAGGCCTCATCCCGGCCGAACTCACCACCTTCGCGGCGATCGCGATCTGCGCGATTGCCTTCGTCTCCGGCACGTCGCGCGGCTTTTCCGGCTTCGGCTCGGCGCTGATCTTCATGCCGCTTGCGAGCAGTATCGCCGCGCCAAAACTCGTCGCGGCGCTGCTGCTGATCATCGATCTCGTGGCGGCAATGCCGCTGCTGCCCAATGCCTGGAAGCAGGCGGACCGCAAGGCGACATCCGTGATGGTGGCCGGCGCGCTGGTCGGCGTGCCCCTCGGCACCTACTTCCTGGCCCGGCTCGAGCCCGTCACCACGCGCTGGATCATCTCCGGCTTCGTCGCCGCGTTGCTGGTGCTCTTGCTCTCGGGCTGGCGCTACCGCGGCAAGGAGCACGCGTCGATCGCTGTCAGCGTCGGCGGCCTCTCCGGCTTCTGCAGCGGCCTCGCGCAGACCGGCGGCCCGCCGATCGTCGGCTATTGGCTGGGGCGGCCGATCCCCTCGGTCATCGCGCGCGCTAACATCCTGTTGTTCTTCGGCGCCTCGGATTTCTTCTCTGCCGTCGCCTATGCCGTGAGCGGGCTGATCAATGCCGATGCAATCAAGCTCGCGCTCGTCGTCGGCCCTGTCTATGCGATCGGCGTCTGGTTCGGCGCATCGCTGTTCGGTCGGGCCAGTGAGGCGGTATTCCGCGCGATCTGCTACGCGCTGATTGCGGCCGCCGTGATCATTGGGCTGCCTGCGCTCGATGGCGTGCTGCGTCCGTCGTGAGCGCGAGATCGCAATAGGCGTAGCCGTCGCGAACGACGCGCTCGCCGGTCTCGACCGGTAGAGACCGCGAGAACATCGGTCCAGCCACCACGCAGGTGTGGAATTCACCGTTCTCGCCGCAGGGATCGATCCCCTCGGGCAGATCGGCCAGCAACTGCGCATCGAACCTCCGGCCGGCGAATTCGGCGGGCAGCTTCTTCAGGTCGACGGTTGCCAGATACGCTTGCAGTCCGCTCGCGATCATCGCCTGCGCCAGCGCCGGCGTCGGGCGCTGCCAGAGCGGAAAGACCGGCGTGATGCCGGTGCCGGCGAGCTTCTGTTCGCGATAGGCGCGGATGTCGGCGAGGAACAGATCGCCGAAGATCATGTGGGTGACGCCCTCGCGCACCGCGGCGGCGACGGCTTCGCCCATCCGCGCCTCGTAGACTTCATTTGGACAGGGGTATGGGATCGGTACGATTCGCTGCGGCAGGCCCGCAGCCTCGCACTGCGCGCGCAAGATCTCCTGCCGAACGCCATGAATCGAGACGCGTTCAAAAGTTTCGGTCACCGTCGTCAACGCGCCGACCACGTCGAATTCGCCGGCGCGGCGGACTTCGTAAAGCGAGAACGCGCTGTCCTTGCCGCTGGACCAGGAGATCAGCGCCTTTGGTCTTGCCCCGGGCTTTTGCATCAGTTGACCGATGTCCCCTGAAGGCCGGCACGCGGTAAATCGCCTGACTTCCGCCGCTTCATGGCCGGCGGCGGTTTTGCGGGCTCCTCGCGCAGGGCGCCGATGCGGCGCAGCGCTGCTTCCGCCGCGCGCTCGCCGCTTTCCCAGGCGCCGTCAACCGT
>DATEJC010000077.1:0-21455 GCA_035278345.1 Bradyrhizobium sp.
CGGTTTCAATGAACATCTCTGAAGGCAAGAGGAGATGGGGTCATTGAGTCAGCACCAGAAAGAACTCGACCGGCACTTCGCCTGGTTCGAGAAGAAGCTGCCGTCGGGTCCGGCGAAGTTCGTCGGCTGGGTGCGCAAGCCGTCGTCGATCTACGTCCGCATCCCGCTCGCTCTGCTGCTGGTGATCGGCGGCTTCCTCAGCTTCCTGCCGGTGCTCGGTCTCTGGATGCTGCCGCTCGGACTCCTTTTGTTCGCGCAGGACGTGCCCATGCTGCAGCCGCCGCTGATCCGCGCTCTCGCCTGGGTTGAGCGCAAATGGATCGAGCGGCAGCAGGCGAAGGGCGCGCCGTAGCCGCGGCCAAACGATTCATTCGATTCGGTTTTTCGTCGCCCCGGACAAGACCGGTGTGACTCAAAAGCCAACTGTGCAGGCGATTCAGTGGCTTCCATTGAATCTCCTGCAAAATCTTCTTTAACGAATCACTTCGCTGATTCATTTTTGGCATCTGGGGTCAATCTGGAGGCCAAGGGAATGAACGTCATTGTTTTTGCATCGCGTAAGGGGGGCTCGGGCAAAAGCACCCTGGCCGCACACCTTGCTGCGCATGTCCACAAATCCACGCGACCATGTCTGTTGGTCGACGGCGATCCGCAGGGGTCGCTGACACTCTGGCATAAATTGCGCGGCACCAACGAGCCGCCGATCCGCACCGCCATTCGTTCCGTCGGAGAAATCATCGCAGCGGCCAAACGGGACGGCATGGAATGGGTGTTCATCGACACGCCGCCGAATCTGTCGGCTGTCGTCGACGACGCGATCAAGAACGCGACCATGGTGATCATTCCGGCGCGGCCCGGCGTGTTCGACGTCAATGCCGTGCAGGAAACCATTCAGATCTGCCGCTCGGCGCGCAAGCCCTATGCGGTGGTGCTCAACGGCGCGCCGGCGCAGCGTGACGGGCTGGAGAGCCCGATCGTCACAATCGCCCGCGAGTCGCTGGCAAAATTCCGCGCGCCGGTGTGGGGCGGCCAGATCACCAACCGCGCCGACCTCTTGATGGCGCTCAGCCACGGCGAAGGCGCCCGCGAATATTATGCGGAAGGCCGCGCCGCGGCCGAGATTGCCCGCCTGTGGGCGGCGATCGAACGCTCGGTGAAGGCGATCCGCGGTGCGGCGCCGTCGTCGGGCGCGATGCACAAGCAGGCGGCCTAGGGCCACGCGCCGTCAGCCTCCGGACGCGTGAAAACGCGCGGCGTCGCCGCGCGTTTTTCTTTTGCCTGATGATATCACGATGGTGCTTAAGCGACCATCAGCATGTAGAAGACGATCACCGGGGACATGGTGAGCAGAACGGACCAGATGCCGATGGCCCACAAAATATCCTCGATCGTGAAGCCCTTCGGCTCCGGAAATTTCTGGTGCAAGACCTTCGGCTCGAAAGCCGGCAAGGCCGGTGGCTCGATGACGGCAAGATTATCCTGGATGTCCACGACGCGCCCCCGCGCTTTTTGTCTTCGTTGTCGTCAGACCATAGGCGGCAGGCTTTAAAATCCCGGCCGCGCTTTCGCTCGGATTTGAACGCAGGTGCTACCGCGGATTAACCACGGCTGCCTGCTTCAGGCGCCGAGCAGGCGCAGGGCCGCAACCGGCACGAAGCCGATCAGCATCGCCCACAGCGCGATCGTCGACACGAGCATGACGTCGCTGGTGCGCTGCGCACGTTCGCAAGTCGCATCGTTGTCGTAACTGGACATAGATAGCCCCCCGTTTTGTCGTGATGGGGACATCCATAGGCCAAAGGTTTTAAGGTTGCGGCCGCGGCGTGGCGTGAAGTCGAGCGAATGATTTCACCGCTGCTTAACCACGCCGCGTCCTGGACTTCTCTGCCTCAAGGGCTCGATCAAGCGCGTCGCAGCAGGGGCGGCGCGCGCCGCTCGATCTCGCGGTCGAGCGTGGCGGCAAGCTCGCTGCTGACTTCCACCATCGGCAGCCGCACCTCGGCGCTGTCGATCAGGCCGCTGCGCCACAGCCAGAACTTGGCCGGCGAGGGACTCGGCTCGGTGAACAGCAGCCGCGTGAGGTTTGAGACCTCGCGCCACTGCGCCTCCGCCGCCTCCTGGTTGCCTTCCCACAGCATGGTCCGCACCGCGGCAAAGGCTTCGGTCTCGACATGGGCGGAGAGCAGGATCGCGCCGTCGGCGCCGTCGACCAGCGCATTGTGATATTCCGCATCCTCGCCGGTCAGCACACGGAAGCCGGCAGGCCGCCGCCGCAGCAGGTCGGTCGATTGCGCGCGGTCGGCGCAGCAATCCTTCATGCCGACGATGTTTGGATGCTCGGCGAGCCGCAGCAGCGTGTCGTTGTCGATGCGCACGCCGGTGCGATAGGGGATGTTGTAGAGCACGAGCGGCCAGGAGGCGTGATCGGCGAGCGCGGTGAAGTGCTGCAGCAGACCGCGCTGCGAGGGCCGGGTGTAATAGGGGCTTGCGATCAAATAGCCGTCGATCGGCCAGGCGGCCGTCTCGTCCAGCGCATCGAGCATCTTGTGGGTGCTCGCGCCCGACAGTCCCAGCAGGATCGGGATGTAGCGGCGGCTTGCGGACGTCTCGGCTCGTGTGATCGCTACCAGCCGCTCCAGTTCGTTCATGCCGAGCGACATGCCTTCGCCTGAAGTGGCGGCCAGGACGAAGCCGTCTACTGGAAAAGCTGCATAGTGCCGCACCAGCCGCTGCAGCGACGTCTCGTCCAGTTCGCCGCCGCGAAACGGCGTCACCAGCGGCAGCCACAGGCCGCGCAATTGTTCTCGTAAGTCACTCATGGTCCTTCTCCTCATCAAGGTTGAGCCGGAGACGGGACCAACAAAAAACCCCGTCCGAACGGCGGGGTTTGGGATCGGTTGGGCTTTCAGAAAATTCAGCGCGCGCGATCGCAAGTCCCCGGGAGGGGACCTTTTTTCACCTGCGCTGCGACACACGGAAACGTGATCATGGTTCAATCATGCTGGCCGGCGCGGTCGATGTCAACGGCATGACACCACCACGCAGTTTTTGGCTGGTCAGAAAAAAAGCCGGGCCCAAAAGAGCCCGGCTTAGGTATTGGCCACGTGAGGCCGACACAATCACCTTCCAAGAGGGATTACTGAACATCCGCGCCACTGGAGGAGGGGGACAAATGCGTAACGCGAAAGCTCAGCGTACGGTCATTATGGGGCGCGCAATCGCCATGCAGCAAGCACCCGAGCCGCATGTCAGACATGCGGACTCCGGGGGCTCGCACGGAACGCGTGCGCTCGGAGCAATTACGACGGCCAGCGCTGCGCCTTGCTGACGACGAAGTCGCGGAACACCTGCACCCGCGCCACCGTCTTCAACTCTTCGGGGTAGACGAAGTAGGTGTCGATCTGCATCGAGTCGGACTCGCCGAACAGCTGCACCAGGCGGTTGTTGTCCTCGACCAGATAGTCCGGCAGCGCGGCGATGCCGAGGCCCTGCTGGCAGGCGCGGACGAGGCCAAGGATGTTGTTGACCTTGAAGTAGGCCTCGCGCGGCCCGGAGCCGTTGCGGCCGGCCTCGATCAGCCAGTTGCGGTTCTGCAAATGCGGCTGCACCTGCGAGTCGCTCAGCATGATGATGCGATGCTGGTCGAGGTCGTCGAGTGTCCGCGGCGTGCCGAAGCGCTTGATGTATTCCGGCGAGCAATAGGCGTGGAAGCCGATCGAGAACAGCTTGCGCTGGATCAGGTCGGGCTGGGTCGGCTTGCGGGTACGGATCGCAACGTCAGCCTCGCGCATCGACAGATCGAGCTCTTCATCCGTGACGATGAGCGAGATGCGGATATCCGGATAGAGCGCGGTGAATTCGTCGAGCCGCGGGATCAGCCAGTTGATGCCGAGCGCAGGCGGCGTGGTGATCTTCAGATCCCCGCTCGGCCGCTCGCGGCTGTCGGTGAGTTTGGCGCGCGCCGCCTGCAGCTGCATGAACACATCATGCGCGGTGCGGAACAGGAGATCGCCCTGCTCGGTGAGGATCAGGCCGCGGGCATGGCGGTGAAACAGCGAGACCGCAAGCTCCTGCTCCAGCGCGCTGACCTGGCGCGAGACCGCCGATTGCGACAGGCCGAGCTGTTCGCCCGCATGCGTGAAGCTGCCAGCTTCGGCCGCGGCGTGGAACACCTTCAGCTTGTCCCAGTCCATATCTGTAAATCCGTCCCTAGATCGTGCCATTGTTTTTCTGCCGCTATCGCTATTCTGCCGCTGCGCGATCGCTCGCGCGTAATGCGAGGAAACGTTCGGCCTCGAGCGCCGCCATGCAGCCGAGGCCCGCGGCCGTGACCGCCTGCCGCCAGGTTTCGTCAGCGACGTCGCCCGCGGCAAACAATCCCGGTACCGAGGTGGCGGTCGAGTTCGGCGCCACCTCCACATAGCCGGACGGTTTCAGTTTGATCTGGTCGTTTACCAGTTCGGTCGCCGGCGCGTGTCCGATGGCGATGAAGACGCCGTCCGCAGGCACCTCTGACAGCGCGCCGGTCTTGACGTTCCTCAGCCGCACAGAGGTGACCTTGCTCGGGTTTTCCTCGCCCTTGATCTCGTCGATGGCGCTGTCCCAGACCACCGATATTTTCGGGTTCTTGAACAGGCGATCCTGCAGGATGCGTTCGGCGCGGAATTGGTCGCGCCGGTGCACCACGGTAACCTTGGAAGCGAAATTGGTGAGGAACAGCGCTTCCTCTACCGCAGTGTTGCCGCCGCCGACCACGATCACTTCCTTGGCCCGATAGAAGAAGCCGTCGCAGGTGGCGCAGGCGGAGACGCCAAAGCCCTTGAACTTCTCTTCCGAGGGCAGCCCGAGCCAGCGCGCCTGCGCGCCGGTGGCAAGGATCACGGTCTCGGCGAGATAGACCTCGCCGCTGTCGCAGGTCAGGCGGAACGGTCGCTGGCCAAGCTCGAGCTTGGTGACGAGATCGGTGACGATCTTCGTTCCGACATGGGCGGCCTGCTTTTCCATCTGCTCCATCAGCCACGGGCCCTGGATCACGTCGGCAAAGCCTGGATAGTTTTCGACATCGGTGGTGATAGTGAGTTGCCCGCCCGGCTGGATGCCCTGGATCAGGATCGGCTCAAGCATCGCGCGCGCCGCGTAGATCGCAGCGGTGTATCCAGCCGGACCGGAACCGATAATGACGACCTTGGCATGGATAGGGGCTGGCATGGGCACTGCGCTCTCGAAGGGGGATGAATGACGCCAGAAGTGAAAACTGCCCGGAAAGGCAGCGCGTCGACGCCGAAATTGACATTTCCAAGTCTATGACATGTGGCCAGCTATGCAAGTTTTGCAATCCATCTCGGCGAATTTTCCCGCGTTCGTGAAAATTGGCGCGGTGCACGCGAAATAAAATTGCGCTATCGCCGCGGCCTACGCTAAGAGAGTTGCAGGGGAAAATCCCCAAAAACTGCAGTTTCAGGGAACCGGGCGCGCGTGTCGAAGCATCTGGACGAAATCGACCTCAAGATCCTCAGCGAGATCCAGGCCGACGGCCGAATCACCAATGTGGAACTGGCGAAACGGGTCGGCATTTCCCCACCGCCCTGCCTGCGCCGGGTTCGCACGCTGGAGGAGGAAGGCTACATCCAGGGCTATCGCGGCCTGCTGGACCCTCGCCGGCTTGGCTTCGATGTCACCGTGTTTGCTTCGGTCCATCTTTCGAGCCAGGCGGATGCCGATTTGCGTGCGTTCGAGGAATTCGTGCGCGCAGAGCCGCTGGTGCGGGAATGCTGGATGCTGTCGGGCGAGGTCGACTTCATTCTGAAATGCGTCGCGCCCGACATGGCGACCTTCCAGGAATTCGTCACGCATCTGACCGCCGCGCCCCATGTACGCAACGTCAGAACGTCGCTGGTGCTGCACAATTCGAAATACGAGGCGGCGGTGCCGCTGGAACTGAAGCGGGGCTGACCGTCCGAGTGATTCCGGAGCGCGTCGAAGACGCGAACCCGGAATCTCGAGATTCCGGGTCTGGTGCTTGCGCACCATCCCGGAATGACTGCGTCACTTCTTCCGCATTAGTGCATCGACGCTCCAGGGTCCGCCGCCTGCGCAGGTGAGCATGAGGCAGGAGAAACACAGCATGATCGCCAGCGTGCCGCCGTTCAGCAGAGGGATGAACCCTTTCGGGAAGTGGCCGATGAAGTAGGCAAACGCCATTTCACCACACAGGATAAAGGCCACCAGGCGCGAGAACAGGCCGACGATCAACAGGGCGCCGAGAACCAGTTCGAACATGCCCGCAACGCCGTAAAGCGAAATCGCCTCAACCTTGTCGAACGGCGCAACCACGGGAATTTTCAGGAGCTTTGCTGCGCCGTACTGAAACAGCAGCAATCCTGTCATAAAACGAAAGATGCT
Source organism: Bradyrhizobium sp. (assembly GCA_035278345.1). GTDB lineage: Bacteria > Pseudomonadota > Alphaproteobacteria > Rhizobiales > Xanthobacteraceae > Bradyrhizobium. The sequence continues at coordinate 6,403 of DATEJC010000077.1, forward strand.
GAGGATTGTCGGCTCGGCAGCGGCGAGCGTCTTGTTGAATTTTTCCATGATTGCCCCCTCAGTTCTTCTTCATTGCCGCGTCGATGCTCCACGGACCCGCGCCCGCAGCCGCCAGATAGAGGAAGGCGAAGCAGTACGCGATTGCCAGCGTGCCGCCGTTGACCAATGGAAAGAAACCTTTCGGCGCATGGGACATGAAATAGGCGACCGCCATTTCACCCGCGAGGACGAAAGCGACCGGTTGCGTCCACAATCCAACGATGAGCAACGCGCCACCGACCAACTCGATGAAACCTGCCGCGCCGAGCAACGACAACGGCTGCAGTTTGGCAAAGGCTGCAACGGCTGGAAAGCCGATCAGCTTTGCCATGCCGTGCTGAATGATCATTAGACCCGCGATGATGCGGAACAAGCTCAGTGCTTGCGGCTTCCATGCCGCTACGGTATCGCCCATGGTGATTTCCCCAAAGATTCCCCGGTTATTTGACCCAGTGAAGCCAGTACTATCGCAGTAGCCGGCTTTCGTCACCGGCATGTGAAGTCAACACCCACCGGTGTGAATCATTCCCGCGCCGTCGCAGCGCATAATTTGCAACGCAACAACAACACGCGATGGCGCATCGCTTTCGCGATGCCGCCGGCCACGATCGGGTGTTTCTTAACAAGTTAAATAAATCGGCCAACTCACGATCGTGTTAGCGCTGACAGCAAAAAAGCCGCGCATACGGCGGGTAACCTGCGAGTTACCGGCTTGCCTGCGTCACTTGCTTGAACTGCCGGTCTCAGTGCAGCGGACCGGCTTGGGCTGACAGGCGATGCCGATATTGGAGCAGGCCGGCGCTTGGCCGTCGGCGCCCCGCGCGCAAGTGACGCACTCGTCGGTCCACCGGCTGCAATTCGGCGGGCCGTTCTGCATCGAGAAATTTTCGGCAGGCGGACGCGGCGGGATCTCGAGTTCGGCGGTGCGCACGCTCGAGCCGGCCAGTGCAGACATTGCGAGGAGGGCGGCTGCCAAAGCAAGATGTCGCATTGCCGCTCCCCGCAACTGCGGATCGGACGTGGCGGTACGCTACCGCCACTCCACCTTGGTGATTTCGTAGGCCTTGGCGCCGCCCGGGGCCATCACTTCCACCGTCGTGCCCTTCTTCTTGCCGATCAGCGCGCGCGCCAGCGGCGAGGTGATCGAAATGCGGCCCTTCTTGGCGTCGGCCTCGACCTCGCCGACGATCTGCCACACCGCCTTCTTGTCGGTATCTTCGTCGATCAACGTGACGGTGGCGCCGAACTTGATGGTGTCGCCGGACAGTTTGGTGATGTCGATGACGTCGGCGCGCGCGAGCTTGTCTTCGATCTCCGCGATGCGGCCTTCGTTGTGCGACTGCTCTTCCTTCGCGGCGTGATATTCCGCGTTCTCCGACAAGTCGCCATGCGAACGCGCTTCCGCGATATGTTCAATGATGCGCGGACGATCTACAGATTGGCGCTGCTTCAATTCCTCCTCGAGCGCGGCATAGCCCGTCGCTGTCATCGGAACCTTTTCCATCATCTTCCTGTCCTTCAAGGCCGTACGGTCCATTGGAGGCCCGCACGCAACGATTGTCGATTCGGCTTTTGGCCGCCCCTTTCGGGACCCAAAAGCCTTAGTAGTTTCGGCCCCTTTCGGGGCCGACACAACGTCCACAAGAGCGGTGAGTTCCAGCCTAACGGCTTGTTTTCCAATCGCTTAGCGGGCGCATCGGCCCGGCGGGCGATCAACTCTCGGAAAAATAGCTCTGCAGGGTGCGGACCTCAAGGTCTCCGTCCCGGTAGGCTCGGATGCCCTGGGCCGCCGCTTTGGCCCCCGAAAGAGTGGTGTAATAGGGCACTTTATGCAAGAGGGCAGCGCGCCGCAGCGAGCGGCTGTCGGTCAGCGCCTGCGGACCCTCGGTGGTGTTGAAGACGAGCTGCACTTCGCCGTTGGTAATGGCGTCGACGATGTGCGGCCGGCCCTCCAGCACCTTGTTGACCTTCTCGGTCGGCACGCCGTTGTCGGCGAGATAGCGCTGGGTGCCTGAAGTCGCCATCACCTTGAAGCCGAGCGAATGCAACAGCCGCACCGCATCCGCGATGCGCATCTTGTCGTCGCCGCGCACCGAGACGAACACGGTGCCCTTGCGCGGCACGCGCGTGCCGCCGCCGAGCTGGCTCTTGGCGAACGCGACCTCGAACGAGCGGTCGATGCCCATGACTTCGCCAGTCGAGCGCATCTCCGGTCCGAGCACGGTGTCGACGCCGGGGAAGCGCGCGAAGGGGAAGACCGATTCCTTCACGCCGACATGGCCGAGCTTCTTTTTCTTCAGCTTGAAATCGGCGAGCTTTTCGCCGGCCATGATGCGCGCCGCGATCTTGGCGACCGGCGTGCCGATGACCTTGGCGACGAACGGCACCGTGCGCGAGGCGCGCGGGTTGACTTCCAGCACATAGATGTCGCCGTCCTTGATGGCGTATTGCACGTTCATCAGGCCGACAACGTCGAGGCCGAGCGCGAGCTCGCGGGTCTGCCGCTCCAGCTCCTCGATGGTTTTCGCATCGAGCGAATGCGGGGGCAGCGAGCAGGCGGAGTCGCCGGAGTGGATGCCGGCTTCCTCGATATGCTCCATGATACCGACGATGAAGGTGTCCTTGCCGTCGGACAGGCAGTCGACGTCGACCTCGGTCGCATCGGACAAATAGCGGTCGAACAGCAGCGGGTTCTTGCCGAGCACAGTGTTGATCTGCCCGGTCTTGTCGTTGGGGTAGCGCGCCTTGACATCCGCCGGCACCAGCTCGGGCAGCGTCCCGAGCAGGTAGTTATCGAGCTGCTCCTCCTCGCGGATGATCTGCATGGCGCGGCCGCCGAGCACATAGGACGGACGAACCACCAGCGGCAGGCCGAGGTCGGCTGCGACCAGGCGGGATTGTTCAACGGAGTAGGCGATGCCGTTCTTCGGCTGCTTCAGTCGCAGCTTGTCGAGAATGCGCTTGAAGCGGTCGCGGTCTTCGGCAAGGTCGATTGCGTCGGGCGAGGTGCCGAGTATCGGCACGTCGGCCGCTTCCAGCGCCCGCGCCAGCTTCAGCGGGGTCTGGCCGCCGAACTGCACGATCACGCCATGCAGCGTGCCGTTGCTGCGCTCCTTGGCGATGATCTCCAGCACGTCTTCCGCCGTGAGCGGCTCGAAGTAGAGGCGATCGGCGGTGTCGTAGTCGGTCGACACCGTCTCCGGATTGCAGTTGACCATGATGGTCTCGTAGCCGACCTCATCAAGCGCGAAGCAGGCGTGGCAGCAGCAATAGTCGAATTCGATGCCTTGGCCGATGCGGTTGGGACCGCCGCCGAGGATGACGACCTTCTTGCGGTCTGATGGCGCGCTCTCGTCCGACGTGTTGCCGGCAAACGGCGCCTCATAGGTGGAATACATGTAGGCCGTGGGCGAAGCGAATTCGGCCGCGCAGGTGTCGATGCGCTTGAACACCGGGCGCACACCGAGTTCGTGCCGCCTTGCCGTGACGTCCGCTTCGGCAAGGCCGGCGAGCACGGCAAGCCGGGCATCGGAAAAGCCCATGGCCTTCAGCATGCGCATGCCAAAGGCGTTCGGCGGCAGGCCGTTGGCGCGCACCTTGGTTTCCATGTCGATGATGCCGCGCATCTCCGTCAGGAACCAGGGGTCGATCTTGCAGGAATTGAAGATGTCTTCGTTCGACCAACCGAGCCGCATGGCCTGCGCCACCTGCAGTATGCGGTTCGGCGTCGGCGTGCCCAGGGCTGCGCGGATCGCGTTCTTGTCGTCGTCGCGGCCGAGGCCCTCGATCTCGATCTCGTCGAGACCGGTGAGACCGGTCTCCAGGCCGCGCAGCGCTTTCTGCAGGCTCTCCTGGAAGGTGCGGCCGATCGCCATGACTTCGCCGACCGACTTCATCGAGGTCGTCAGCGTGGGCGAAGCGCCGGGGAATTTTTCGAAGGCGAACCGCGGAATCTTGGTGACGACATAGTCGATCGTGGGCTCGAACGAGGCCGGTGTCGCGCCGCCGGTGATGTCGTTGGCGATTTCATCGAGCGTGTAGCCGACGGCGAGCTTTTCGGCGACCTTGGCGATCGGAAAACCGGTGGCCTTCGAGGCCAGCGCCGAGGAGCGCGACACGCGCGGGTTCATCTCGATAACGACCATGCGGCCGTCGACCGGGTTGAGGCCGAACTGCACGTTGGAACCGCCGGTCTCTACCCCGATCTCGCGCAACACCGCGATCGAGGCGTCGCGCATGATCTGGTATTCCTTGTCGGTGAGCGTCAGCGCCGGCGCTATCGTGATGGAATCGCCGGTGTGCACGCCCATCGGATCGAGGTTCTCGATCGAGCAGATGATGATGCAATTGTCCTTCTTGTCGCGCACCACCTCCATCTCGAATTCCTTCCAGCCGAGGACGCTTTCCTCGATCAGGACTTCGTTGGTGGGGGAGGCATCGAGGCCGCGCTCGATGATGTCGAGAAATTCTTCCTTGTTGTAGGCGATGCCGCCGCCGGTGCCGCCCATCGTGAAGGAGGGCCGGATGATCGCGGGCAACCCGATCTCGGACAGCGCCATCAGCGCCTCGCCGAGCGCATGCTCCTGGTAGCGCTTGCGGCGTTCGTTCTCGCCGAGCGCCCACTGCCGTTCGAGCTCCGCCAGCGCCTCGCCGGACAGCTTCTCCCGCTCCGCGAGGTATTTGTCCCGATAGGACTTCTTCAGCGCCGAGGCGTTGGCGAGCCGCGACTTCGGCGTCTGCAGGCCGATCTTTTCCATGGCGTTGCGGAACAGCTGGCGGTCTTCCGCCTTGTCGATCGCGTCGGCCGTAGCGCCGATCATCTCGACGTCGAACTTCTCGAGCGTGCCCTGCCGGCGCAGCGACAGCGCGCAGTTCAGCGCGGTCTGGCCGCCCATGGTCGGCAGCAGCGCAAAGCCGCCGGGAATGACGTTGCGTTCCTTCTCGATGATCTTGGCGACGATCTCAGGGGTGATCGGCTCGATATAGGTGGAATCCGCCAGCTCCGGATCGGTCATGATCGTCGCCGGGTTGGAATTGACGAGGACGACGCGATAGCCCTCTTCCTTCAGCGCCTTGACTGCTTGCGTCCCCGAGTAATCGAATTCGCAGGCCTGGCCGATCACGATGGGACCGGCGCCGATGATCAGGATGGTGGAGATGTCGGTTCTTTTGGGCATCAAGTCTCACGGGATGGGCGGAACTGGGCACAAAAAAAGGGCGCGCTGGCCGCGCGTCCCTGTGCAACAGCGTGAGGAACCCCTCGCGCGCGGGTGGTCTTTAGACCAGTTTCCGCACCTGCGAAACCCCCAAAAACGGGCCATCAACGAGGAAATTCGGTGTTTTTGTGCCTATCGGGCGTTCGCTGTCGTCGGCAACGGCCGCCTTTTGAATTGCCGGGCTCCGCCATCTTGCTATTCTGCCTGAAGCAGGGAGAAGGCCGCCATGCAGGCAGCTATGCATGCCCTTGCAGTACTCGCGATCTATCTCGTGCCCTTCTGGCTGCTTGGCTTCGGGATCAGATTTTTGATGAGGCGGCACGCCGTCGACCTGACTGACGTGCATTCTCAAGCTGGTTCCCAGCGGAGTCCGCGGAGGGTGTTTCTCCTGGGTGCCTGGCGCACCGAAAAGTAAGACGGCTGGCTTCGCCACGGACGGCCTGCCGGTTGAAATGCGTCTACGCTTTCGTTGCGCTCAAGCTACGCCGGACGCTTTGCCCAGCCGGTCCCGCGTGGCTGCGCCACGCGTAGCCCGTCAGGGCGAAGCGTGGAGGCCCGGCCTGGATTTGAACCAGGATAAAGAGCGATGCACCGCTCCCGCGTCGACGCCATTCCGCCACCGGGCCGGTTCGGACATTGCCGAAGATGGCGGAGGGCGGCCATCGCTACCGGCCATTAACCTTAACGCGCACGACCTCAGATGGCGGTGATGGGTTGGCGCGCCACGAAGGTCATGCGCCAGGGATTGTGGCCGATATTACGCAGCGCGAGCGACGCGGAGAAACCGGCCTTGGCGAACTTTTCCCTGATTTCGTCCTCGCTATAGCGTTGCAAGCCCACGCGCGCACGCAGCTCGCGATAGTCGGACAGCGCTGTCGAAATCAGTCCGATCAGCGCGTCTTTCAGAAAGCCGTTCTTCCAGGCGAATTGCAGCAGTGCCAGCACGTCCCTTGCCATGCCGACCTCGGGACGCAGGATGTCGCCGAGCACAAAGCGGCCGGAAGGCTTCAATATCCGCTTGATGGTGGCGAAGGCGGCGTCGAGTTCGTCCGGCGTCATGTATTGCGCGACCGAATTCATCACCACGAGATCGACGGAGTTTTCCGCCATCTTCTTGACGTCGTCCAGCGAGCGCACCCGGATCTTCGTGTTCGGCGCAAAGCGCGCGATCAGCCGGCCGCGCACCCCCGGTGCGGGCTCGGCGAGATAGAGCAGGCCGCAGGCGTCCGCCACGCGCCCCGCCGACAGCGCCTCTCCGCAGGCATAATCCAGCACGACCGCGTCAGGCGAGCCGACGTAGCCGGCGATGTCCCGCGCAATCACGGCAAAATGCCGGTCACGATGCAGCTTGCTCACATAGATCGTGTGCGTGGAATCGTAATAGTCGATCCATTCATCCATGGCGGTGGAGGCGTCCGGCGAGTGGGGTTCCTGCGCAGGAACTGGCGGTGGGATGATGCGTTAATTCGTTCCGCAGGCAATGTCCAATCCGTTTCCCTACAGGAAGGTCCACCGTGAGCAAAGCCAAACAAGACAACAGCAAATCCCGGGTCTCCCCCGATCTCGACACCCCGACCGACCTGCCGCAGGCCGCAGTCGACAAGGTTTCCGGCGCGCTCAACGTGCTGCTGGCGGATGCCTTTGCGCTCTACCTGAAGACCAAGAATTTCCACTGGCATGTCAGCGGCCGGCATTTCCGCGACTATCATCTGCTGCTGGATGAGCAGTCGGAGGCGATCTTCGCCACCACCGACCAGCTCGCCGAGCGCGTGCGGAAACTAGGCGGCATCACGCTGCGCTCGATCGGCCACATCGCAAAGCTGCAGACTATCCAGGACAACAACGAGGACTATGTCCCGCCGCGCGAGATGCTGCGCGAGCTGATGGAAGACAACAAGCACATGGCCGCCGCCATGCGTAAGGCGCATAAGATCGCTGACGACAACGAGGACCGCGGCACCGCGCAGTTGCTCGAGCTCTTCATCGACGAGACCGAGAGGCGCACCTGGTTCCTGTTCGAGGCCAGCCGGCAGGAGGGCGCCAACGCGGCCTGATCGGCGCCGTGGATCAGCTCGCGGACGCCCCGCCGTTGATCACCGGACCGAACAGCTCCCAGCGTTCGCCGTCGAACTTCGCCATTTGCATCTGCTTGATCGGCGCGAAGTCGTTCGATCCGGTATTGATTGAGATGCCCGGCAGCAGCAGGCCGAGTTGCAGATCATGAAGGTTGGCCGCCTGCTTCATGACATTCTCGCGCGTAAGCTCATCCCCGCACTGCTTCAGGACCTGGGCGAGGGTCTCTGCCGTCGCATAGCCGTAGATCGTGAATGCGCTGGTCTTGTCGCCTTGCGGATAATAGCGGTCCATGAAGGACAGCCAGGTCTTGAACGACGGATCGTCCTTCCACTGCGGGTCCGTGGGATCCTTCAGATAGGCGGTAGAGAGGATACCCTTTGAATTTTCGAATCCCGCCGGCTTGAGCACCGCGCCGACCGACGCGGAAACGTTGTTGAGAATGTGAAGCGGCTTCCACTTCAGTTCTGCCATCCTTACGATCGCCTGCGCCGCGAATTTCGGCGTGGTCACATTGAAGAAGACGTCGGCGCCGGATGACTGCAGGGTGATGATCTGGGAATCGACGGTCGGCTCGGTGGTATCGTACGAAATCTCGCTGACGACCGGCAGCTTTCCGTCCAGTCCGTCCTTGAGGCCCTTGACGTAGTCTTTGCCGTAGTCGTCGTTCTGATAGAGGATCGCGATCTTTCCGTTCGGATGTTCCTTCATGAGATAGTGGGCATAGACGTGCCCCTCGCTCTGGTAGCTGGGCTGCCAGCCCATGGTCCACGGAAAGTGCTTGGGATCATTCCACTTGGTGGCGCCGGTTGCGACGAAGAGCTGCGGAACCTTCTTGGCGTTCATGTATTTTTGGATCGCCGAGTTCGGAGGCGTGCCGAGGCTGCTGAAGATCAGCAGGACCTCGTCGTCCTCGACCAGCTTGCGCGCCTGTTCAACCGTCTTTGGCGGCGTGTAGGCGTCATCGTAGGAGAGGAAATCGATCTTGCGGCCGTTGATTCCGCCATGCTCGTTGAGCATTCGAAAATACGCCGCCTGGGTCTTGCCGATTTCGCTGTAGGCCGACAGCGGTCCGCTATATGGATTGATGTTGCCGACCTTGATCTGGCTGTCGGTGGCTCCCGTGTCATACTTCTTGGCTGCCGCAGCCCTGCCCACCAGCGGACTTGCAAGCTGGACAGCGCCGATTGCGAGCCCCGCTTTCAGCAGGGTTCGCCGTTTGATGTTGCGGTCGTACGGAGTGCTGGACATCTGGATCTCTCCGGGTTCGAATTTGCCCCAAAACGCCAATGATCGCCGGTTGGGCGCGCGCAGAATCCTGCGCGCCGCGCACAGCACACCTGAATGTTGTCGCTGTATGGCGTGGGCGGGCCGCGGCTCAGTGGGCGAGCCGCTCCGCATCCATCGCGCCGGTCTCATCATATTCACGCGCAATGCTCGCGCCGGTGCGGTCCGTCATGAAGGCGGTCGCAATCACCGAGATGACCGCGCAGACAGCGATATAGGCTGCGATGGCATAGGACGTGTTGTACGTCGCGTACAGCCAGGCAGCGATCAGGGGCGCCGGACCGCCGGCAATGACCGATGCGAGCTGGTAGCCGAGCGACGCGCCGCTATAGCGCAGGCGGCCGGTGAAGCTTTCCGCGATCAATGCCGCCTGCGGCCCATACATCATGTCGTGGGGGATCAGCGACAGCACGATGGCCAGGAAGATTACGGGCTCGATGCCGGTGTTCACCATGCCGAAATAGATGAAGCCGAACACGCCGCACACGATGGCGCCGATCATGTACATGTTCTTGCGGCCGATCCGGTCGGAGAGATGACCGAAGTACGGAATCGCGAAGAAGGAGACCACCGATGCCGACATCACTGCCGTCAGCAGGAAGTCACGGGAAACGTGCAGCGATTTGATTCCATAGGCGAAGATGAAGGCCGTGAAGATGTAGAAGGGGGCCTGTTCCGCCATTCGCAGGAAGGCAGACAGCAGAATCTCCTTGGGCTGGCGCTTGATCACTTCCAGAATCGGTGTCCTCTCGACCTTCTGCTCGGCAACGAGCTTGGCGAATGTCGGCGTCTCAAGGATGCCGAGCCGGATATACAGCCCCACGCCGACGAGCAGCAGGCTGAGGACGAACGGAATCCGCCAGCCCCAGCTGAGGAACTGGTCGCCGGACATCTGACTGAAGGCGAGAACCGCCAGATTGGCGAGAAACAGTCCGCACGGCACGCCGAATTGCGGCCATGAGGCGATGAAGCCGCGCGACCCGTTGGTCCGCGCCCATTCCATGGACATCAGTACCGAGCCGCCCCATTCGCCGCCGACGCCGACACCCTGGATGAAACGGAGAATGGTGAGCAGCACAGCGCCCCAGATTCCGATCGTCTCGTAGGTCGGGACCAGCGCCACGGCGAAGGTGGCAAGCCCCATCAGCAGCAGGGTTGCGATCAGCGTCGACTTACGCCCGATGCGGTCGCCGTAATGCCCGAAGATCGCCGCGCCAATCGGCCGCGCCACGAAGCCGACGGCATAGATGGCGAAGGCCTCGAGCGTGCCGACCCATGGATCGGAGTTTGGAAAGAAGAGCTTTGCAAAGACCAGCCCCGTTACGGTGCTGTAGAGGAAGAAGTCGTACCATTCGATCGCCGTGCCAATGGTCGAAGCGAAGACGGCGCGGCGGAGCTGGATGAGATGTTCTGAGGGGGAAAGCTGGCTTTCCCGGATTGTGGTATCGGCCATTGGCGGACCTCCCGCCGCGGAGCCCGCGACGGGCAGCCGCACGATTGAAATGATTTGTGAAGAAACTCGAACGCGTGTGATTGGTTTCACGGCGCGTCCGCCCCAGTTCCATTAAATCTGGGAAAGTTTGCGAATGCCCCTTCGCGGCTTCGCCGGCTAGCGCTTCCACAACCTGACCAGCGGCCCATCTGCGCCGATCACCGGATCGGTCTTCGGCACCGCAACTTTCGGAATCGTCCTCAGCGCCTCGGCGTGGGCTTCCTTGGTCGGCCGCACCAGGTCCATCGGCGGCCCCGGCGGATAGGCGCCGACCACCGAGAAATCATCGCTTGACGAAATGCATTGATGGCCCGTGCCGGCGGGGAGGATTGCGACGTCACCCGCTGAAATCTCCAGCACCTCGCCCTTTTCGCCGCCGAAGCGCACCTTGGCGTGCCCGCGCGCGATGCCAAGCACCTCGTGCACGGTCGCGTGATAATGCGCGAAGTCGTAGACGCCGTTGCGCCACATCGCGCCCCAGCCATTGGCGCCGAACAGGCCCTCAATGGTTTTTTCGGGATGGCCGTTCGCCACATCCACCGCGCCCTTGTAGACGAGGAACGGCATCGGATTGTTGGGGATGAGCCCGTCGTCGGCAAAGACGAAGGCGAGCGGCTTCGCATCGGCGCTGACGACGGACATGTTTTTCTCCACGCGACAGATTACGCGTGGATCAACCCGCTGTCAGCCGCCCGCGTTCCTTAGGCGCTCTTCTTTGCCCGCATCAGGTCGGCAAAGCGCTGGAACAGATAATGCGAATCGCGTGGGCCGGGCGAGGCTTCCGGGTGATACTGCACGGAGAACACCGGCTTGCCGTCGAGCGCGATGCCGCAATTGGAGCCGTCGAACAGCGAGATGTGCGTCTGCGTCGCGCCATCAGGCAGCGTCGCCTGGTCCACCGCAAAGCCGTGGTTCATCGAGGTGATCTCGACCTTGCCGGTGGTCTCGTCCTTGACCGGATGATTGGCGCCGTGATGGCCCTGATGCATCTTCTTGGTCTTGGCGCCGACCGCGAGCCCCAGCATCTGGTGGCCCAAACAAATGCCAAAAGTCGGCGTGCCCGACTCGATCACCTTCTGAATGACGGGCACCGCGTATTTGCCGGTCGCCGCGGGATCGCCGGGGCCGTTCGACAGGAACACGCCGTCCGGCTTCATGCCTAAAATGTCTTCGGCCGATGTCGTCGCTGGCACCACTGTCACCTTGCAGCCGACGCCGGCGAGCAGGCGCAAGATGTTGCGCTTGACGCCATAGTCGATGGCAACGACGTTGAACTGCGGGTCGCCCTGCCGGCCAAAGCCCTTGTCCCAGGCCCAGGGCGTCTCGTCCCAGGTGAAGCGCTGGCCGGAAGTGACCATCGGCACCAGGTCCATGCCCTCGAGGCCAGGCCATTCGCGCGCCTCTTCCTTCAGCCCGTGCAGGTCGAACCTGCCTTCGCGGGAGTGCGCGATCACGGCATTGGGCATGCCCTTGGAGCGGATCAGCGCGGTCAGCGCGCGGGTGTCGATGCCGGAGAGTCCGATGATGCCGCGCGCCTTCAGCCATTGGTCGAGGTGGCGCGTGGCCCGGTAGTTCGAGGGATCGGTGATGGCGGAGCGCAGGATCACGCCGCGCGCGCCGGGCGTTGCCGCCAGGTTCACCGTCTCGATGTCTTCCTCGTTGGTACCGACATTGCCGATATGCGGGAAGGTGAAGGTGATGATCTGGCCGGCATAGGAGGGATCGGTGAGGATCTCCTCATAGCCGGTCATCGCGGTGTTGAAGCAGACTTCGCCAACGGCTTGTCCTTCGGCGCCGAGGCCAAAACCTTCGAGAACGGTGCCATCGGCGAGCACAAGGAGCGCGGTCGGTTTGAGGTCCGGCCAGGCGGGAGCGTTTTCAGATGTGGTCATGAGCGCTCTACATAGTGGGAGCGGCTCCGCCCGTCAAAGCCGATAGCGCCTGATTCACACGCGATTTCCGCATATTTGACAGTCAATTCCGCGGTCTTAATCTGAAGTTCCCCGACCCGCCCTGATTTATTGCCAGAAATTGCGCCGGAGCCAGCCCATGGACGACACGATGCCTATCCTGCTGGTCCCCGGCCTTGCGTCCTCGCCCCGGACTTTCGCGCCGGTGTTGCCGGCGCTGTGGCGGCTCGGCCCGGTGACGGTCGCCAACCACATCCGCGACGACAATATGGGCGCCATCGCCCGCCGCATCCTGGCCGAGGCGCCGCCGCGCTTTGCGCTCGCCGGCCATTCCATGGGCGGCTACATCGCCTTCGAGATCATGCGCCAGGCGCCGGACCGGGTCGCCAAACTCGCATTGATGAATACCCAGGCCAGGGCCGACACGGCTGAGGGCACCGAGCGCCGCCGCGGCATGATGGCCCGCGCCAAAGCCGGGCAATACCACGCCGTGCTCGACGAACTCTTCCCGGGCCTCGTGCATCCCTCGCGCCGCGACGATGCGGGCTTGCGCCAACTCGTCCATGACATGGGCGACGACGTCGGGCCGGAAGCGTTTGTCCGCCAGCAGACGGCCATTATCGGGCGGATGGACTCCCGCTCCTCGCTGGCCTGGATCAAGTGTCCCACGCTGGTGCTGACCGGGGATGAGGACAACACCATCCCCAATTCGCTGTCCAAGGAGATGGCCAACGGCATCCACGGCGCGAAGCTGGTGATCCTGCCGAATTGCGGACACCTGCCGCAGCCGGAACAGCCGGAGGCGACCGCGGCGGCGCTGGTCGAATGGCTGCGCGCCTAGTTGTTTCAGTGCCAAGGGCGGCCTAGATCAAGGCCGGAAAACGAAGAGGACAAATATGCTGCGCGACGACATCAACAATGCGGTCAAGGAAGCCATGAAGGCGAAGGATGAGCGAAAGCTCTCCACGCTGCGCATGGTCAACTCTACCATCAAGAACGCCGATATCGACGCGCGCGGGCAGGGCAAGCCGCCGCTCTCCGACGCCGACCTGCTCGGCCTGTTCCAGAAAATGATCAAGCAGCGCCAGGAATCCGTCGAGCTCTACGACAAGGGCGGCCGCGCCGAGCTCGCCGCCCAGGAGCGCGAGGAGATCGCGATCATCTCGGCCTATTTGCCGAAGCAGATGTCGGAAGACGACGTGAAGGCCGCGATATCGGCTGCGATCGCCGAAACGGGCGCCGCCGGCATGAAGGACATGGGCAAGGTGATCGGCGTGCTGCGCGCAAAATTCGCCGGCCAGATGGATTTTGGCAAGGCGAGCGGCATGGTGAAGGCGGCGCTGACGGGCTAGCGCCACCCGGCCGCGCCGCGGGAACCTTTCCTCCGGCGGTGCATCTAACGGGACGAAACCTCGTGATGACACCCCGTGGAAAGGTCCCAAATGAACCAGATCGTGCGTGCCCTGGATCGTGCAAGAACCACCGAACCGCCCTCCCAAAAACCTTCCCGCGCCGAAGTCGAAGCGGCTGTCCGGACCATCATCCGCTGGACGGGGGACGATCCCGAGCGCGACGGCCTGCTCGAAACTCCGGCGCGGGTGACGCGTTCATTCGAGGAGTTCTTCGCCGGCTACGAGCAGCACCCGGCGGAGATCCTGGAAAAGACCTTCGAGGAGATCGAGGGCTACGACGAAATGATCGCGCTGCGCGCTATCCGTTTCGAGAGCCACTGCGAGCACCACATGGCGCCGATCATCGGTCAGGCCTGGGTCGCCTATATTCCGAACGGCCGCGTGGTGGGCATCAGCAAGCTCGCGCGCGTCGTCGACGTCTACGCCCGGCGTCTGCAGATTCAGGAGAAGATGACGGCGCAGATTGCCAACGTGATCAACGATGTCCTGAAGCCGCAAGGGGTCGGCGTCGTCATCAAGGCGACGCATCATTGCATGACCACGCGCGGCGTGCACAAGCCGGGCACCGATCTCGTGACTAGCCGCATGCTGGGTTGCTTTCGCGACAATGCGCTGACCCGGCAGGAATTTCTGGGAATGGTAGACTGAGGCGAAATCGCGCGGGAGGAAAGCATGGCCGATCAACAAGCCCAACCTGCCGGCCCCGATCTCTCCAAAGGCGTGGCCTTGAGCGAATTCTCCGGCGCCACCTTGCTGGGCCATGTCGGCGACCAGGAGGTTCTGCTGGTGCGTTCCGGCGCAGAGGTCTTCGCCATCGATGCACATTGCACGCACTACCACGGCCCGCTCGCCGAAGGCCTGATCGAGGGCGAGAGCATCCGCTGCCCGTGGCATCATGCCTGCTTTGATGTGAGGACCGGCGAGGCGACGCACGCGCCGGCCTTCAATCCGCTCGGGGTATGGAAGGTCGAGCGCGAGGGCGGCAAGATTTTCGTGCGCGAGAAACGCGAGCAGCCGAAGCCGCGCATCAAAGGTCCGGTCGATGCGCCCGGCAAGATCGTCATCGTCGGAGGGGGCGCAGCCGGATTTGCCGCCGCCGAGATGCTGCGGCGGCAGGAATTTCGCGGCAGCATCGTGATGCTGAGCAGCGAGGCTTCAGCGCCGGTGGACCGGCCCAATCTGTCGAAGGATTACCTCGCCGGCAGCGCGCCGGAAGATTGGCTGCCACTGAAGCCGGAAGAATTTTATGCCGATCAGAGCATCGACCTGAAGCTCAAGACCGAGGTCAGCGCAATCGATCCCCGTGCGCGCAACGTCGTGCTCGCCGGCGGCGAAACCATTCCTTACGATCGCCTGCTGCTGGCGACCGGCGCCGAGCCGGTGCGGTTGCCGATATCAGGGGCCGATCAGCCGCATGTTCACCTCTTGCGCTCGCTCGCCGACTGCCGCGCGATCATCGCGTCGGCCGGCGGCGCCCGCCGCGCAGTGGTGATCGGCTCCAGCTTCATCGGGCTCGAAGTCGCGGCTTCCTTGCGGGCTCGCGACATCGAAGTCCATGTGGTCGGGCTGGAGCAACGGCCCATGGAGCGCGTGCTCGGTCCCGAGATGGGAGATTTCGTCAAGG
>DATEJC010000078.1:0-5212 GCA_035278345.1 Bradyrhizobium sp.
TTCGTGCAGAACGAGGTTGCCATTCCCGCCTATTCAAACTCCGTCGCGCAAGGGCGGCTGGCGACCGCGCGCGGCTATCGCCTGACCGACGATGATCGGCTGCGCGCCGAGATCATCGAGCGAATCATGTGCGACTTCGCCGTCGATCTCGCTCCCGTCTGCGCGCGGCACGGTTTTGCGGCGGACGATATGCTGCAATCCGCGCCGCGGCTGCGCGATCTCGTCGCCGACGGCATTGTCGAGCTCGAGGGATCGTCGCTGGCGATGCCGCAGGACTCGCGCTTCCTGGTGCGCAGCGTCGCCGCCGCGTTCGACGCGCATCTCGACCACTCGCAGCGCCTGCATAGCCGTGCGGTGTGAAGTCGAACTAGAGCGGCATCGGAAATTCACCTCTCCCTCAGGGAGAGGTCGGCGCGCAGCGCCGGGTGAGGGTCTACGGTGTCTCTTGTCGCGGCGCCCCCTCAGCCGATTTGCCGGCGCAAATCGACCTCTCCCCGTTGTGGAGAGGTGAACCGAACTGGCGGCGAATTGATTCAACCAAACGCAACATGCTCACGCCTCGTCAGGCGCCTGCTCGGCGAGTTCAAAAATCCTTTCCGGCTCGCGCAGCACGATGCGCTGGCGTCCGCTTTCGATCAGGCCGGCCTGTTCCCAGCCCGAGAGGATCCGGCTCACCGTGTGCAGCGTCGTTCCCGTCATCTGCGCGATGTCCTGGCGGCTGATCGGAAAGTCGATCTCGATGCCGCGCTCGACCTTGCGGCCGGACTGCCTGGCGAGCCGCACCAGCGTGTGCGCGACGCGCTGCTCGACCTGCTCGGTCGACATCTCGACAACCCGGGTGAAGGATTCCTGCAGGCGGGTGCCGATCGCCTGCAGCGTATTGGTGGCCAGCGCCGGAAATTTCGCCACCAGCCGCGGCCAGGCCGCCGACGGCCAGGCCAGCACCACGCTGTCGTCGGCCGCGGTGGCCGTCGCCGGATATTGCGGCAGTCTCATCGCCGGTGCGACGCCGAAGATTTCGCCGGGGGCGACATAACGCATCACCACCTGCTCGCCGGTCAGTGTGGTCTTGCTGGCGCGCACATGGCCGCTCAGCAACAGGAAGAAGGAATGGGCGTCCTCGCCCTGCGAGAACACCTCGCTGTTGCGTGGATACCGCACCGAGCGAGCCTCGCGCAGGATCTCGGCGAGTTCCTCGCTGGACAAGCCTGCAAACATCGGCAGATCGGCCACCAGCGAAGTGTCGACCGTGGCCATGTGTTCTCCCCTGGAGCGTTTTCGCGCGAAGAAAACGCGTCAAACAAAAAAGCCGAATTTCTACCGAGTCTAAAGTGCGAAACCGCCCGATCAAGCGGAAGTTTGCGCTGGCTCAACCCATCCCACACAAGCTCGCACTAGAACAATTCCTGCGAACGCCTCGCAGAGGCGAGAATTATTCGAGAATCGCTGGAGATTGAAGATGCGAAAGGTTATGTCACTGGCCGCGTTTGCGCTTCTGATGAGCGCGAGCATGACGCTGGCGGCCGAAGTCGAGGTCAAGATGCTCAACAAGGGCGCCGAGGGCCTGATGGTGTTCGAGCCGGCGCTGGTCAAGGTCGAGCCCGGCGACACCGTCAAGTTCGTCGCGACCGACAAGAGCCACAATGCCGAATCGATCAAGAACATGCTGCCCGAAGGCGCGGCGCCCTTCGCCGGCAAGATGAACGAGAACGTCGTCGTGACCTTCGACAAGCCCGGCGTCTACGGCGTCAAGTGCATGCCGCATTACGCCATGGGCATGGTGGCCCTCGTCGTGGTCGGCAAGCCCGACAATCTCGACCAGGCCAAGGCGGTGCCGCAGACCGGCAAGGCCAAGCAGGTGTTTGCGACGCTGTTCGACCGCCTTACCCAGCAGGCCGCAAAGTGAGCGGCGCGGCGGCGGCGGCTGGTCACCAGGCGGGCGGCATTCCCCGTTCCCGTGCCTGGCGCGGCTGGCCGCTGCTTGCCAACGGCTTTCGGCCGTTCTTCCTGCTCGGCGCCATCCAGGCGGGACTGGCGATCCTGGTCTGGCTTCCGGTGTTTTATGGCGAGTTGAAACTCGTCTCGGCATTCGCGCCACGCGACTGGCACGTGCACGAGATGCTGTACGGCTATCTGCCGGCCGTCATCACCGGCTTCCTGTTCACGGCGATCCCGAACTGGACCGGCCGGCTGCCGATTCGCGGCGCGCCGCTGGCAACGCTCGTCATGCTGTGGATCGCCGGACGCCTTGCGGTGACATTCTCGGCCGCGACCGGCTGGTGGGTCGCCATGCTGGTGGATGCCAGCTTCCTGCTGCTGGTGGCCGCAGCGGCCGCGCGCGAGATCGCGGCGGGCCGCAACTGGCGAAACCTCAAGGTCGTCGCCATCGTCGCGCTGCTGCTGGCGGGCAATATAGCCTTCCATCTCGAAGCGCATTTTCGCGGGGCGGGTGATGTCAGCATCCGCATCGGCATTGCCGCCGTCGTGCTGCTGCTCTCGCTGATCGGCGGGCGCATCATCCCGAGCTTTACCCGCAACTGGCTGGTGCGGGAGAATCCGGGGCGCTTGCCGGTGCCGTTCAATCGCTTCGACATCATCGTCATTGCAATCGGCGCGCTCGCGCTGGTGAGCTGGGTCGTCGCGCCCGACAGCCGCTTCTCAGGCACAGCGCTAGGCCTTGCCGGGCTGCTGCACCTCGTCCGGCAGTTGCGCTGGGCCGGCGACCGCACCTTGCGCGAGCGGCTGCTGATCATCCTGCATGTCGGCTATTTCTTCGTGCCGCTGGGCTTCCTGCTCGCTGCAGCCGCTGCCTTCGGTCTCCTGCCGCCGAGCGCCGGCGTCCATGCGTGGATGGCAGGCGGCGCCGGCATCATGACGCTCGCGGTGATGACGCGCGCCTCGCTCGGCCATACCGGCCAGGCGCTGACCGCCTCGGCCGGCACGCAGGCAATCTATGCCGCCATCATTGTTGCGGCGCTGGCGCGCATCTGCGCCGTGATCCATCCCGCGCAGAGCGACTGGCTGCTGCACGTCGCCGCACTGGCATGGGTTGTCGCATTCCTCGGCTTTGCGCTATGCTACGGTCCGCTATTGCTCGGACGCGACGCGAGGCGACGCGCCGGATAGCAGGAGCACGGTGGAGGTTTCCGATCGCGGAAAATCGCATCAAGTCCCGGCAGCGCGTTCTCAAGGCCGCGACGATCGAATTCGGCGGCGGCGGGATCGATTGCACCATCAGGAACTGGTCGGCGACCGGCGCCGCCCTCGACGTCACGAGCCCCGTCGGCATCCCCGCACGTTTCACGCTGCATGTAGCGGCCGACGGGCGTCACTGGCCCTGTCACGTGGTGTGGCGCAAGGAAAAGCGGATCGGTGTGGTGTTCGAGTAGCGGGTCTTCGCGATCGAGCGTCGCAGTTTCGAGAATAAAATATAGTCGAGCTATTTGGCTCGCGAGCAGCGAGAGCACTCAAGTGGCTTTTGCCGAGCGCGATCGTCACCGTTGATGTCGGAAAGGTCCGGTCTCCGCAATAGCAAACCATGGAGCAAATCCATGCGACGTCGTGATTTCATCATTGCCTCGGCGACCTTGCTTGGCAGCCGTGCGGCTCTCGGGCAGGGCGCGGCAAGCAAGCGCCTCATCGGTGTTTTGATGGGAGCCACCAACGACGCGGAGGCAGCGGCCCGCGGATCGATCTTTGAAGAGGCATTACGCAAGCTGGGATGGCGCGCCGGTGAAAATGTCTCGATCGAATATCGTTTTGCGGCCGGGGATCCCAATCTCGTCCGTTCTCATTCGACGGAGCTTGTCGGCTTGAAGCCGGACGTGATCCTCGGCGATGGCACGTCGGCTACTGTAGGCCTGCGAAACGCGACCAGGACGATTCCTGTCATCTTCGTTCAGGTTACCGACCCCGTCGGGACCGGACTTGTTTCAAGCCTGGCCACACCAGGCGGCAACGTCACCGGATTCAGCAATTATGAATTCAGCATGGGTGGGAAGTGGCTCGACATCGTCAGGCAGATAAGCCCGGGCGTGAAACGGGTGGGCGTGCTTTACAATCCGCAAGTTGGCCCATTTGGAAAGCTGTACGCGCAGGCCGTCAGTGAAGCCGGCATGGCGGCAAACGTCGCGATCGAAGTTGCCCAGGTAGCAGATGCAAATGGCATGGAGTCGTTCGTCGATTCTCTTTCTCCGGATCGCGAAGCTCTAATTGTTTTGCCGGACATTTTCACCGTGACCCATCAGAAAGCCATCATCGCGAAGGTGGCGCAGCGACGCTTGTTGACGATGTATCCGTTTCCTTACTTCGTGAACGTCGGCGGCATTGTCGCCTACGGAGTCGACCAGCGCGATCTATTCCGTCGGTCTGCATCGTATGTCGACAGGGTTCTCAGAGGAGAAAGCCCGTCCGCGCTTCCGGTTCAGCGCCCTGTAACGTTCAGGCTTGCCGTGAATCGAAAGGCTGCAGCTGCCCAGGGAATATCGCTCCCCTCGACCTTGCTCGCACTCGCCGACGACATCGTCGAATGATCCTGGTGCGCCGCCGGCCGCCGTCGCAATAAGGTGAATGCTTCCTGAACCCTCCTGCTCGAATGCGCGGTAGTTCGGGTCCGGTACCTTAAAATTCCAGCCTTATAGTCTGTGCCTGAGAGGGCAGACCATGGGCACCATCGAACTGCAAATTGACAGCTCGCATTGCCGTGCGATCTGTGACGAAATCGGCGATCGTCTTCGCATCATGCTTGATCGCGAAGCGACGGCCTTGCCGCCGCGCTTGCAGATGCTGATGCAGCAGCTTGCCGAGCAGGACTTCGTTCTCGCGCCATCCATCGCGCCATCAATCGTGCCATCCATCGGCGACATGATAGGACAGGCGGAGCCAACCCAGGATATTTCGGAATCAATGTTGGCGGCCTAGCGCCGGGTAATTGGCTTCGGCCATTTCCGGGGCAGGCTCACACGCGCCAGGCGCAGCGGATCGGGAGCGACGAGATGCCGCTGACCATGGTGGAGCAGGTGCGCTGCGGAGGCGCGGCGAGTTCAACCTGTTCCAGCCGCGGCAGCAAGGTCTTCAGCAGCGTGCGCATTTCACGCCGTGCCAGATGCGCCCCGATGCAGTGATGCTGACCGAGCCCAAAGGCAAGATGCGGATTCCGTCGGCGGTCGATCTTGAACTGGTCCGCTTCAGTGAAAACAGTCTCGTCACGATT
>DATEJC010000079.1:0-6412 GCA_035278345.1 Bradyrhizobium sp.
GCGAGCGGGACGCAGTCCTGGTAGTCCGGTCCAAGCTTGGAGGCGCGATAGGCGCCGGAAATCTTCACATAGGCCTTGCCGGATTTGACGAGGTCGACGAGGTCGGAAAAGCCCGGCTGCTCCACGCCGAGCGCGGCCTGCGCGCCGCCGAAATGGTCGAACACGACAGGCACCGGTGCGCTCAGCACCAGCTCCTTGATCGCCGTGATCATCGCAAGGTTGGTGTAGAGCTGCACATGCCAGCCCCGCGCCTTCATGCGCTCGACCGCCGCTGTGAAGCGGGTGCGGCCGACATTCGGATCGTTGACGCCGCCGGTTGCGAGGTTGAGGCGGATGCCGCGGAAGCCGGCCTTGTGCATGGCATCGAGGTCGCTCTCCGATGTCTTGTCGTCGATCACGGCAACGCCGCGCGCGGTGGCGCCGCGCGCCATCATGCCGAATTGGCTGGCGGAATTGTCGGTGCCGTAGACACTTGGTGTGACGACCACCACGCGTTCCATGTGCAGCGCTTTGTGAAGCGCGCTCATCTCTTCGGGCGAGGCGGGCTCCGGCGTATAGACGCGCCCGGCGAAGAACGGGAATTTCTCGACATCGCCGTGGATGTGGGTGTGGCAGTCGCAGGCGTGCTCGGGAATCTCGAAATTGACTGCCGTCGCGGGTTGTGCGGCCTTGGCAAGTGCTTGTCGGTTCTGCATGAGGGCCCCGGCGGCAATGGAGGCGAGCATCATATTGCGTCGCGTCAGCATGGCTTCTCTCCCTTTTGGGTTCTTCGCGTCGCTTCTTGGGTTGCGCGCTTGCGGGCGGAGAATAGCAGGTTATCCGGCCAGCGCACGCGCCGCGCGTATCAATGCTGCATTGCCCTCCGCGACTGTTCCGTCAGGCAGATGCTTGCCATCCTCGAGACCGATCCGTGTATCGAGGTTTTGGGCCAACGTCTCGCGATAGAAGTCCCACATCGTGGCATCGAGCCCGTGCAGCAGGCGCGGCAGGTGGATGCGGGCGCGGTCGAGGATGTCCATGATCCCGCGATAGGCTGCCATGCCGGCGGGCAAGTCCTGCTCGTTGATCTCGACCAGCACCCGCAGGCAGCGCCGCGCGTCGGGATGCGCGATGAATTTTGCGGCATCGGCCGGCGACCAGATTCCGGCCTCGACGCCAATGCCCTTTGACAACGCGAGATCGATCACCTCGGCAGAATCCTCCTCGATCAGGTTGATCGAGACGTATTCGGGCAGGGCGTCCCACATCCGGAGGTGCTCCTGCCGCGCGCGGCCCTTCGGCGGAATCCACCAGCCGGTGGAAAGGCCGAGCGGCACGCCGGGCACAGCTGCGCGCACGGCCGCAAGGGTGCGCGCGACATGGTCGGGATGCAGGCTTTCCCTGCCGTCTCGACCTCGAACATGAAGGTGGATTTCCTGTGCGCCGGCCGCGATGACGGCTTTCGCGTCCGCTGCGAGTTCATCGGCCGACAGCGGGAGCGCGGGATGAAAGTCTCGGGTGCGGCCGCCATTCAGACACGCCTGCAGCATGAAGGAAACTCCGCGTTAACAATCGCTTCGAACCGGATGCGCGCGGATTTGACTAATGAGGCGCGCGCCCGGATGATCCGGCTCCGACCTGGAATCAATTTATGCAGAAATTTTCATCGAAATTCAAAGCGGGCGTCTCGGCGGTCGCTGTTCTCGCCGTGCTGCTCGGCGTCTATGGCATTCGCAAGCTGCAGGCGCTCGCCGCCGATCCCGATGGCGAGAAGAACTGCCGGACGGCCAACGGCGAGGAACAGGGCAAGACCGATCTGGAAAAGATCAAGGCGATCGCGCCGCTGCAGGGTGTAAAGTGGTCGCAGCTCGGCGGCGCCATCAATGATGCCAGCTGCCTGAACAGAACCGAAATTTACGGCATCGTCGAGGTCCACAGCGTCGACGATATCGCCAAGACGCTGGCCTTCGCGCGCGACAACAAGCTGTCGGTGACGACGGCGGGCGTCCGCCACAGCATGGGCGGTCACGCGTTTCGCAAGGGCGGCATCGTGCTCGACATGCGCACCTTCAACAAGATCGTCTTGAACGAGACCTCACGCTCCGTGACGGTGCAGCCCGGCGCCACCTGGCACGACATCCAGAATGTGCTGCATCCGCGCTTTGCGGTCCGCGCCATGCAGTCGACCGATATTTTCTCCGTAGGCGGCTCGATCTCCGTCAACGCCCATGGCATGGACCACCAGGCCGGTGCGCTCGCCAAGTCGATCAAGTCGATGAAGGTGATGCTGGCGGACGGCACGGTGAAGACGGCCTCGGTCACTGAGAACAAGGAATTGTTCGACCTCGTTGTCGGCGGCTATGGCCTGTTCGGCGTGATCATCGAGGCCGAGCTCGATATCGCCGACAATCTCGTCTACCAGACCGGGCGACGCGTGCTGGACTACAAGGAATTTCCGGCGCTGTTCGCCGGCGAAATCGACAAGGACAGGAATATCGGCCTGATGTATGGCCACCTCTCTACCGCGCCGAGCAGTTTCTTGAAGGAGATGCTGCTCTACACCTACACCAAGGTCGATGGCAGCGATTTCAACCGGCAGCCGCTCGGCGAAGTCTCGGGCGTCAAGCTGCGTCGGCTGACCGTCAATCTCTCCAAGCAGGGACCGCTGTTCCAGGAGATGAAGTGGTTCTCCGAAAAGCACATCGAGCACCGCATGGAGAACTGCACGGTGACGCGGGCGCAGGCGATCGGCTCGGCGGAAGCGTGTCTCGTCAACCGCAACGACCCCATGCACGATTCCGTGCCGTATCTGCGCAACTCGCTGCCTGACGATACCGACATCCTGCACGAATATTTCATTCCGCGCAGCCAGTTCGTCTCCTTTGTCGATGGCATGCGCAAGATCATGATCGACAACAAGACCAATCTGCTCAACGCCTCGGTGCGCGTGGTGCATCAGGAGGAAAACTTCCTGACCTATTCGCCAGAGCCGGCGTTCTCGCTGGTGCTCTACATCAACCAAACCACGGATGAGGAGGGCAACCGGCAGATGAAGAAGACGACGGAGCAGCTGATCGACCTCACCGTCGCGCACAAGGGCCGGTTCTTCCTGCCGTACCAGCTGTACTATTCGCGCGACCAGTTGAAGCGGTCCTATCCGCAGATCGACGCGTTCTTTGCGGCGAAGCGGAAGTACGACCCGGCCGGGCTGTTCACCAACACGTTCTATCAGAAGTATGGGGCTTGAGCCTCGCTGCTCCTCATCGTCATTGCGAGGAGCGCAGCGACAAAGCAGGCCAGCTTTCTTGGCGCGCAAAAGCTGGATTGCTTCGCTTCGCTCGCAATGACGTGGTGGGAGCAGGGCCGCTACAGCTTCGCCGCCACGCGCTTTGGCGGCAGGCCGGTGCAGCCGCCGGCTTGATCGGCATCGAGCACGAGCAACGCGCCGGCGCTGTAGAGGCGGCCGACAAAGCCGGCTTCCTCGGAGCGGGCGATGGTGACGTAGTCGTACGCGATGAGGATATGGCCCTTCGCCTTGACGACGGTGGCGATCGCTTGGGCCTGCGGGCCGATGATGGCGATGGATTTGTCGGGACCGGCGGCAAACGCAAGGCCGAGGACCAGCGTCAGCCAGCCGCACACGACCAGCGCAACACTGCCGGCAATCCGCAGCGGTACGCGCAACCGTCCCTCAGTAGTCGTAGAAGTGCTCAACGCTCGCACCCCGGGCTTTCAGGTCCCTGACGATCTCGACCAGACGGTCGATCCTAGCCTTCAGGCCGGCCCGGCGGAAGCCGGGTTTTGCGTCTAGCTCGAGGGAGAACAGTTCCAAGGCATCCTTGACATCGAGCTTTGCGGCATCCGGCGCAATCACCGTGGTCATGATCTCGCGGTTTCCGGCGATCTCCGCCAGCGGAATGCCGCGCTCGAGCAGGCCGAGCACGATCTCGGTGAAATCCTTGTAGCGCGGCGTCTGTACCAGCTGCCATTGCGGCGAGAGGGCTCGGATCGGCTTGATGCGCGGCTCGGACGCCAGCACCTCGGGGGGCAGGGTCCCCGTCACGAACATGATGTCGCGCGGCTCGTCATCATTGCTTGCATCGAGCGCCTTCTGGATCAGGGCGGCGTAGCCGATCTTGATGAAATACTCGCTGCCGAGGGCGAAGCCGCGTTCGATCGTGCGGGCCGTGCTCGGCGTCGGCGTGGATATCGCCATGAAGCCGTCGAGCTTTTCGCGGAACGGATATTTGTACCAGGGGACGGTGTAGAGGAAAGCGGCGTAGTCCTGCAGCACGGCCCGGGCATAATCGTCCTGTGGCGTGCGCTTGGCGCCCCTGATCCATTCGAACACGCGGCCGATGGTGTTCTCGTAAATTCCCTTGATGGCGTATTCGACCGAGTAGCTGACGCCGATGATGTAGATCATCGTCTTCACTTCGGTACGCGACTCCGTAGCGGGCACCGCGCGGTTGATGGTGCAGAAGCTGCGCCAGAATCCGAAGATGTGGCCGAGATAGTTGAAGTGGCTTTCGCTCGACCCGTCGAGGAAACGGCCAAAGTCCTCAAAGGAGTAGACGATGTACCATTCCGGGAAGGTGAAGTAGGTGTTGTCGAGCTTGCGGCGATAACCCTTCTCATCAATCGCAGGCAACGCAGTCGCAGGCAGGGCCGTTGAGGCGGCAGTCTCCGTCGGCCGGCACGTGCCCTCGATATAGGCGAGCGGCAGACCAACGGCGATTGCGATAAGGATCGCGACAACCTTGAGAAGGCGCTTCAAACACCTAAGCATGGGCAGCCGCGCGCGTCCGCGGCGCGAGCAGGTAGCCGATCAGGATGGCGACGCCGCCTAGCCCGAGATGCGGGGCGTTGGCAAAGAAGCGCGTCGAGAGCGGCAGGTTGAGGACGCCGTTGATGAGGATGCCGAAATCGAGATAGCCGCTGCCGGTCAGCAGTCCAAGCACGCCGTCGGCAAAATAGAAGACGCCGAACAGCTGGAAGAACAATTCCGATGCGCGGCGCGAGGTGAAGGCGGCGGTGGCCGCCCACAGCGCGGAGACGAGGTGCAGGCCGTCCGCATACCAGGTGCGGCGGAACAGGCCGAAGATCATGTCGTTCTGGTCGATGAAGGCGGGGATGTAGCCGGTCAGGATCACGAAGCCGAGCAGGGCCGCGTAGCCCAAGGCGCACAGTCTGATGATGTCCATTTCTTTCGCCCCGTCGATTCTTTCCCCAAGTCTAAAGCTTTCCGAGCGCCTTGAGCAGGGCGTCGTTGAATGCAGCCGGATCTTCAATCTGCGGAATATGGCCAAGGCCGGGCAGCATTGTCAGCGTTGCCTGCGGCAGCAGGCCCTTGAGATCACTGGCCTGTTCGGGCGGCGTCACCGTATCCTTGTCGCCCCAGAGAATTGTGACCGGGGCTTTCATCCGCGCATAGGCGGCGCGATCGGCACTCTCTGCAGATCGATCGGAGCCGAGGAAATAGTAGACCCAGTCCGCGATTTGAGGTGTAGAGCCGGCGCGGTGCGTCGGCCGCTGCAAGATCTCGACATATTCGGGCAGGGCGCGCTCTTTCTTCGCGATCAGCGACTGCAGCAGGAATTTGGTCGCGAGCGGATTCGTGATGGTGAGGGATACCAGCAGCTCGCGAATCCATTTCGGCTGCACGATGGCCGGTGGATCTGACGGTTCCGACGTCAGTCCCAGTGCGGCGTCGACCAGCACCAGCGCGCGGGCGCGGTCGGGATATCGCATCACGAGTTCGGTCGCAGCTCCCGCGCCGAAGGAATGGCCGACGATAATTGCAGGCGAGGCCTTGAGCGCGCCAAGCACGTCATTGACTCGTGCCGCTTGGTCCACGCGGGTGTAAGTGCCCGGCCGGTCCGAGAATCCGAACGGCGGCAGGTCAAGTGCGATGACGCGAAAGTTCGCTGCCGCAAGCGCTTCCGTGGTGCGCCACCACAACTCACTCCACGCCGCGGTGCCGTGGAACAGCACGACGGGAATGCCGTCGGACGGTCCCTTCTCCTGCACGAACACACCGCCGGAAGAAGTAGGCACCAGCCGGCCGTTCGCCGGCGCGAAAGTCTCGCGCGCGGCGGTTTCGCGGAACGCAGCGGCAATGCGGAAGCTGGCCAGTGCAGCCACCAGTAGCACCAGCAGGACGAGCGATATTTTGGCCGACCAGCGTAGCAGCTTGAAAACCAAGAGGCCTCGCAACAATCGAATTGCGATCGATCAAATCGGATCCCTTGTAGCGAAAGCCTCGGCAACGTTGATGAAAATCCGCTCGTCCCGATCGCAGCGCAGTTAATAAATCACTGCCCCGATGGCGTGCGCAGCCCGTGCCAGGCATCGCGGACCTGATGGTAGTGCACCTCGGGCAGATAGTCCGCCGTGTTCAGGTTGAGTGTCTTGACGTCGAGCCGGCCGATGG
>DATEJC010000080.1:0-11775 GCA_035278345.1 Bradyrhizobium sp.
CGCGACCCTGGCGTCTATCCCCGCCGGCCCGTGCTGGCGGGGCAACGGTGACAATAAAGGCCGCTCACCGGGGAGAGCACGAAGTAAGCCGTAAAGCCATTGCGCGGGGAAAGCCGGGATGTCTCGGCTGTACCTGTCAAAGCCGTGTGCGTTCTTCACTACCCATTGCACACGGTGCTGCGGGCGCAGTCGGCGCCCGGCTTTCCCTGCGCCCTCTGTCAGAGAGAGGGACAACGAATTGGCAAGACTCGAGCGAAAAACACGCTGCGAGAATGAACTCCCATGTTTCCACCGTCATTGCGAGCAAAGCGAAGCAATCCAGCTTGCCGCACGCAAGAAAGCTGGATTGCTTCGTCGCTTCGCTCCTCGCAAGGACGGCGGTGAGCTGCTTGAAGGCCGTATCGGCGAACTCGCTTCACCTCGCCCCTCCTGCGGGGAGAGGCATAGGCCACCTTCGGCGGCCGTCTCTAAGGACGCCGAAGCGAAGCTTCGGCTATGTCGCATCGCCAGATGCGATCCGGGTGAGGGGGTACAGGTCTATCGATGGAGCAACAGTGCGGAGAGAGCCCTCACCCCAGCCCTCTCCCCGCAGGGCGGGGAGATGGATTCGTCACGATATCTCGATCTTTCTTCGCATCGACGCGCCGATCACCTCGATGCCGCGCACACCGATCAGATGCGTGAACTCGATCACCGCGGTGTAGGGGCCGGGCTTCGGCAGACCGATGCCGTTCTGGCAACCGACCACCTCGATGGCGGTATAGTCCGGCCGCGTCGCGTAAGGCAGCGGATGCAGGCCGACATCCATGGTGACCCAGGGCCTGGTGCCCTTCACGATCAGGAAGTAGGTGCGCAGGACGGTCCCGGGCACAACCTGGATGTCGTCGAAATCAATCAGGCGGCAGGACGACGGTTGCGGCAGGGCGTTGAACGCTACGACAGGCTTTTCGTCCACGGCAACTCCCCAGATGTCCCGCACTTCGCCGTCAACGTAGTGCAATCCACGATTGCCGGCAATCGCGCGAGACGAGTGCACCGCCTTGACCATTCTGCCTCCTCACCGATCTTGCCGCGATCAATTTTGCGGCGCGACAATTTGAACCGATCACGCTTTCGCGACACTCAATCAATGCCCGGATCATTCGATCCCGCGGGCGCCGTCCTCGCCGCATTCCCCATGCGCAAGGTGAGGCCGGTCAACTTTTCCCGATAGGAGCATTAAGCATGCGTCGCCTCTTCGCCCTTTGTGCAGCATCCAGCCTTGCGCTTTCCACGCTCGCTTTGACCAGCCCCGCGCAAGCGGCGCCCTTCCATTTGATCAAGTGGAGCGGCACCGGCATCTGCCAGGTCTGGGACAATGGCGTTCCCACCAAGCCGTGGCCGTCGGACTACAAGGCCGTGAGCAAGCCGCAGAAAACCTTCGACGGCGCGCTCGCCGTCAAGGCCAGCCTCATGAAAAAAGGCGTCTGCACGATCTGAGCAAGCAGCGTTACAGGAATGACGAAGGGCGGATCGGCGGCGACGTCATCCGCCCTTTTTGTGCGTGGGATGCATCAACGCGTCGCGCGCGGCGGCAAGCGCCAGGAAGGCGTGGGCATCGCCGCCGGCGTCCGGATGCATGCGCTTGGCAATGCGGCGAAAGGCCTGGTGGATTTCGCTGGCGGCAAGGCGGCCATCGAGCGGCAAACCCAGCATCTCGCGATAGCGCTCGTCCTCGGTCAGCACCTTCTCCACGCCACGCCGGCCGAACTTCGGCGTGGCCATCTCGTGCAGCACGTCGCGGATCACGCCGAGCCGGCGCCGCGCCACCACGCGCGTCATGTGATCCTGCGGATGGGCCGCGGCGTTACGGATGCTGGGCTGTGCCTGCGTGGCGGCATGGCGAAGGTCCACGTCTTCGCTCATGGCGATGCTGCCTATGACATGCGCGACCTCGGTCCAGTCAGGCCCTTCCGCCTGCCAGAACCGATCCACAGCGTGCTTCCATTCGCCGACATGCCGGTCCATGGCTCATCCAAAACGGAATGGCGGCTACGCGCAAGCAACGATCGATGTTTTGGTTTCCGACAATTTGAATTAGCCTGTCGGCGATAACCATAACCAAGAGGAAATGCCCCATGCCGCTGCTTGCCAATCACATCGCCGTCGTCACCGGAGCCGGCTCCGGCATCGGGCGCGCCATCGCGGCGGGCTATGCGCGGGAAGGCGCGCATGTGGTGGCGCTCGACGTCAACAAGGATTCGGCGGCCGAGACGGCGCAGCAGATCCTCAACGCCGGCGGCAAGGCCGACAGCTTTGCGCTCGACGTCACCAAACGTGACGACTGCATCGCGATGGCGAAGCAAGTCGCCGACAAGGTCGGCAAGGTCACCATCCTCGTCAACAATGCCGGCATTGTCGGCCGCAACGGCATGACCGGCGCAGACGATGCTGTGATCCGGGACTGGGAGAACATCATCTCCATCAATCTCACCGGCGTGTTCAACGTGACGCACGCCTTCCTTGCGCCGCTACGCGCCGGCAAGGGCCGCATCGTCAACATCGGCTCGATCCAGTCTTTCCTGCATCTGAAGACGCCGAGCTCGCCGGCCTATACCGCCTCCAAACATGGCGTGCTCGGCTTCACCAAGGCGCTGGCCGCCGAACTCGGCAAGGACGGCGTGCGCGTCAACGCCATCGGCCCGGGCTTCATCGAGACGGCGATCAACGAGAAGGTGCGCGCCAGCAATCCGGACCTGGTCAACACCTTCCTCGCCCACACGCCGCTGGGCCGCACCGGCAAGCCTGAGGATATCGTGGGGCCGGCGATCTTCCTTGCCTCGGACCTGGCAGCCTTCGTCACCGGCACGATCGTGATCGCCGACGGCGGCTATCTCACGGTGTGAGTGTTGTCATGCCCGCGGCAACAGGCCGATGCGACGGAAGTACCAGCGCATGGCGAGAAACCAGAGCCAGGCGGCAAGCGCGCCGCATGCCGTCAGGATGCCGACATTGACGACGTTGAAGGCGCCGCTCCACCAGACCATCCACGCGGTCCAGAGAATGGCAAACCCGATCGAGCTCAGTTTCAAAGGGAATTCGGGCTTCATGGCGCAGCTCCAATGGCTGAAATGTCGCAGCCACTGTGCGCCCGGCGGCCGGTTCCCTGCCGTGATGTCCGTCACGCTGGCCGGAGAATTAGGCCTCTGCTTTGAGCATGGCCTTTTCCGAAAACCGGTTCCAACTTTTCGGGGTCATGCTCACCCAAAACGCAGCCGTGAGCGCTCCTTCGCCTTTTCAGCCTCGACCTCGCGGTCGCGCGCCGGGGCGTGGGTATGCAACGACGTCAACAGCCGCCGCGCCGCGTCGGAGACTTCAGCAACCGCCAGATTGAACGCGGCTTCGTTCGCCTGCGACGGCTTGTTGAATCCGGAAAGCTTGCGCACGAATTGCAGCGCCGAGGCGTGGATTTCGTCCTCCGTGGCCGGCGGCTCGAAGTTGAACAGGGTCTTGATGTTGCGGCACATGAATTTTCTCCCTTGCCTTCAGGCTCTTCCCGAGGACGAACCGCGGCGCCAAATTCCGACATCGAGCCTCATATTGCCATGAATTGGCAATTCCGCGCCATGCGCCGGCGACATGAGGCATGGGACGAAGGCATGGACGTGGCGCCTTGCACTTCGCGCTTGCGATCGCTCGGCCTGCGACGACCACGCAAAGGCGACCTGCAAAAAGGTGTGATATGCTTTTGGCAAGCAGCCCGGCCAGGCAGCTGCATTTCGGGGAGCCCGCCATGAAGTTTCTTGCCGCCGCCCTTTCCGCCGCGTTCGCGCTGATCTCGTCAGCTTCGTTTGCCGCCGACTATCCTGCGCCGAAACAAGCCGACTGGATCGCCAAGGATTTCCGCTTCCACACCGGCGAGAAATTGCCGGAGCTGCGGCTGCATTACACCACGGTCGGCGATCCGACCGGCCAGCCGGTGCTTGTGCTGCACGGCTCCGGCCAGTCCGGCACGGCGATGCTGACGCCGGCCTTTGCCGGCGAACTGTTCGGCGCCGGCCAGCCGCTCGATGCGACCAAGTATTTCATCATCATTCCCGATGGCATCGGCCACGGCAAATCCTCAAAGCCGTCTGACGGCATGAAGACCACCTTTCCCAAATACAATTACGAGGACATGGTCGATGCGCAGTACCGCCTGGTGAAGGAAGGGCTCGGCATCAAGCACCTGCGGCTGGTGATGGGCAATTCCATGGGCGGCATGCACAGCTGGATCTGGGGCGTGAAATTTCCCGACATGATGGACGCGTTGGCGCCGATGGCCTCGCAGCCGACCGCGATGGCCGCGCGCAACTGGATGCTGCGGCGCTTGATGCTGGAGACCATCCGCAACGATCCGGACTACAATGGTGGCAATTACACCGGCCAGCCGCGCATGATGAAGTACGCGATCAATGCGTTTGCGGTCGCGACCACCGGCGGCACGCTGGCGCTGCAGGCGCAGGCGCCGACGGCCGCAAAGGCCGACAAAGCCGTAGAGGACCGGTTGGCGACGCCGATCACCGCCGATGCCAACGACTTCGTCTATCAGTGGGAAGCCTCGCACGATTACGATCCGTCCGCGGGGCTGGAGAAGATCGCGGCCATGACGCTCCTCATCAATGCCGCCGACGACGAGCGTAATCCGCCGGAAACCGGGATCACCGATGCGGCGCTGAAGCGGATCAAGAACGCCAAGCTTCACCTCATTCCGGCGAGCGAGAAGACGCGCGGTCATTCGACCACGGGCGCTGCATCGTTCTACACGCAGCCCTTGCGTGAATTGCTGCAGACGGCGCCGCAGCGGACGATGTGAGGCGCATGTCCGTCGCGCGGTTTCGCAAGATCGCCCTCAGCCTGCCCGACGCGCTGGAGGGCGCGCACCACGGCACGACCGATTTCCGCGTGAAGAAGCGCATCTTCGCGACGCTCGGCTATCCCGACGCGAGCTGGGGCATGGTGAAGCTGACAGCGGAGCAGCAATCCGTGCTGGTCGATGCGGAGCCGCAGATTTTCCGCCCCGTGCCCGGCGCATGGGGCAAGGGCGGCGCCACCAATGTGCAGCTTGCGAAGGCCGATGCAACGACGCTCAAAAGCGCGCTGACCATGGCCTGGCGAAATATCGCCGAGAAAACGCCGGCAAAGTCACGCGCGAAGCAGAAGGCCTGATCCTGCCTGCCGCCTTTTTAGGCCGGCCAAAGATGACGTTGCCGCCCCCGGGTGGTAGTCTTGTCGCGAATTATTCGGGAGAACGGCCTTGACCGACATTGCCAACTGCGATCTCGCCTCGATCTATCCGAAGCCGACCGAGCGCGTGCTCGCCAAGGCGCGCCCCTCGCTCGACCCGCATTCGAAAAAGTTCATCGCAATGTCGCCGTTCTGCGTGCTGGCCACCTCTGGCACCGACGGCAGCGTCGATGCCTCGCCGCGCGGCGGCACGCCGGGCTTTGTCCATGTCGCCGGTGACAACAGCCTGCTGATGCCCGACCGCTCCGGCAACAACCGCATCGACAGCTATCGCAATATCGTCGAGGGCTCGGGCCTGCTGCAGTTGATCTTCTTCGTGCCCGGCATCGACGAGACGCTGCGCGTCGGCGGCCGCGGCACGCTGTCCAACGATCCGGCGTTGATGGCTTCGATGGTGGAGTTTGGCAAGCAGCCGCGCGCCGTGCTGCGCATCGAGGTCAGGGAAGCCTATTTCCACTGCGGCAAGGCGCTGATGCGCTCGAAGCTGTGGACCGCCGAACGGGTCGAACGCAAGGTCATGCCCTCGATCGGCGAAGTGATCCACGACCAGACCGGCCTCGGCGAGCGCGAGAGCCAGGAAGTGATCTACGAGCGCTACAAGACGCAACTATAGGGAAAGCCCTTATCCTCCCCTGGAGGGGGTGAGAGAATGCGCGCCTCACTCCCCGCCTTCGAGATGGCCGATGTGCTTCTGGGTGTAGAGCTCGAGGCCGACGCGGCCGATCAGGTCGAGCTGCGTCTCGAGGAAGTCGATGTGGTCTTCCTCGTCCTTCATCAGGCTTTCAAACAGGTCGCGCGAGACGTAATCCTTGATGCCGTGGCAATAGGTTGCCGCTTCCTGATAGAGCGAGCGCGCCGAGTGCTCGGCGGCCAGATCGCACTCGATGATTTCCTTGACGTTCTGGCCGATGCGCAGGGGATCGAGCACCTGCATGTTCGGAAAACCTTCGAGGAACAGGATGCGAGCGGTGAACTTGTCCGCGTGCTCCATCTCCTCGATGCTCTCCTTGCGCCAGACCTTGGCCATCTCGCGCAGGCCCCAATTGTCCAGGATCCGGTAGTGCAGCCAGTACTGGTTGATCGCCGTCAGTTCGTGACGCAGGCCCTTGTTGAGGTAGTCGATGACTTTGGCGTCGCCCTGCATGATGTCACTCCAACGTATGCGGCCCCGCTCCCCGGGCCGGAATCATAATTTAGAACGGTTCTAAAGCAGAAACAGGGCAAGGGCAACCGCTGGCCGGGAACCGGCGGCGCGGCCATTTAGCATAGGCAAAATTTGGGAGGTGTCAGGCCGCCGCGAGGGCGTATTCGACCTGCGGTTCCACCTCGACGTCGAGCTGTTCACCGCCATGCGGGCAGCCGGCGCAGCAGGCCTGGGCGCAGGGCCCGAGCGCTTCGTCGATGATGGTCTTGATGGTGCGGGCGCAGCGGCCGCATTCGGCGTTGCAGCCGAGGCAGCCATAGAGCTGCTTGGCGTTGCGCGGCAGGTCCGAAGCAGCACTCACAGCATTGCGGACATCATGGTCGCTGAGGACGTTGCAGGAACAGACGATCATGAAGCCGACGGGCCCTTTTGGGTGATGCTTGCTGACCCATCGATATCTGAAGGCAGCGGCCGGATGCAAAGGGAAAACTAGGCGTTTTTAGCAATTCCAAACTGACGCAAATCAAACCTAGAACGAGTCTAAAGGATTGGGAAAACAGGCCCGATATCGGCGGTTTCGCTAGTCGCCCCCGCCACCACCGCTATCTCCGCCGCCTCCGCTATCGCTGCAGCCGCTGTCGCTGCCGCCAAAGAAAGAGGACGAGGACGATGTGCAGGAAACGTCCGATGAGGACGAAGCGGAACGGGCGTAGAACCAGTTGAAAAGACTGAAGCCGTCATTACCGGCATCGCCGGTAGAGGAATAGGCCCGGCGCCGGTCGCTGATCCGGTCTGCCCGCAAGCTCAGCATGAAGATGACCGTGGAGACGATCCCGACTGCGATGATGAATCCCGCAACGCCCATGGCTTATCTTCCATGCAAGTCCAAAAACGACGGGCGGGTGCCCGCCCCGGATATTGGTCGCCCAAGGCGGTGGCTCCGTTCATTGATCGTTCAAGCCGGATATGGAACTTTCCCCTTGGACAGGGTGATGGTGCACCCTGTCATTTGCTCCACGGGAAAGGTGAAGCCATGAGGAAATCTTTTCTGGCGCTTGCCGCCGTTGCCGCCCTTGCCGGTTCGATGGCGGCTCCCGCCCCCGCTCATGCCCAGCGCGGCGTTGCCGCGGGCGTCGCTGCCGGGGTGATCGGCGGCGCCATCATCGGCGGGGCGATCGCCTCGCAGAACTACTACTACGGTAGTCCCGGCTATTACGGACCGGGCTACTATTATCCGCCGCAAAGCTACTACTACGGCGCCCCGGCTTATGTGGCCGATCCCGCCGGCCCCTGCTACTGGCAGCGGCAGCAATTCTGGGACGGCTTTGGCTGGCGGGTCCGCAATGTCAGGGTTTGCGGGTAATCCCGTTCATATTCATGAAATCGCATGGAAAGCCCCGGGAGGCCTCAGCCTTTCCCGGGGCTTTCCATGTAAGTGGCCAGAAAAAACCGTTTTTTCCGGCCATTGAGCCCCGGCGTTTACTTTCGGTTGACCGTTCTGCGCTTCCTTGGCGGGAACAGCCTCTTCGAAGACGCTACGTAAAACCCGGCGCCGCGATGCGCCCCTCCAGGAGCAGGACATGAAGAAGACATTTGCCGCCATGGTTGCGGTCGCCACGATTGCCGGTTCGCTGAGCGCGACCCCGGCTCACGCCCAGCGCGGCGTTGCAGCGGGCGTTGCAGCCGGCCTGATCGGCGGCGCCATCATCGGCGGCGCCATTGCCTCCAGCCGCCCGGTCTACGCCGCGCCGGCGCCGGTCTATGTGGAAGAAGGTCCCTATCCGGCCTGCCGCATGGTGCGTGAAAAGTTCTGGGACGGCTACGGCTGGCGCGTCCGCCGCTACGAGGTCTGCAACTAAGCGATCCGCGGTCCAACCGCGGATGATTTCAAAACCCGGCCCACGCGGCCGGGTTTTTCATTGCCGGTCTCACGCCGCTATCTCGCCGCGCTCATCGACTGCAGCACCGCCTCGCTCGGCCAGCAATCGACTTTGATACCCGCGGACTTCTGATAGGCGCCGAGCGCCGCGCGCGTCAGCATGCCCGCCTTGCCGTCGATCTTGTCCTTGTAGAGACCGATGCGCGTCAGATGCTTCTGCATCGCTTCCACCGATATCGTGCGCAATTGCGTCGAGGCCGACCATGGCGTCGCAAAGGGCTGCGAGTTCACCATGCGATCACTGAGATGGCCGACGAACAGCACATAGAGATCGGAGAAATTGTACTCCTTGATCACGAAGTAATTCTTCGTGGTCAGGAACGACGGACCGTAGATGCCCTCAGGCTGCAGCAGCGAGGCAGGTTGCGCCTGCTCGCCGGCGGAAAACTTTACTCCGCGCGCCGGCGCAAAGCCCGCGCGCAGCCATTCGCCGATCGGTCTCTGCACCTCGGGCGTACCCATGGTGCAATCGACATTGGCGGGGGCGCGCACCTCATAGGCCCAGCGCAGGCCGGGCTGCCAACCCTTGTTGACGAGCTGTTTAGCGGCGGAAGCCAGCGCATCCGGCACCGAATGCCAGATGTCGACGCGGCCATCGCCGTCCAGATCGACGCCGTGCTTGTAATATTCCGACGGCAGGAACTGCGTCAGCCCCGTGGCGCCGGCCCAGGACGAGCGGAATTCCTTGCGCGTCACCACGCCCTCGCCGAGCAGTTTTAGCGCGAGAATGAACTCGCCGCGGTATTGATCCTTGCGCCGGCCGACATAGGCCTGTGTCGCCACCACGCGCAGCGTGTCATAAGGCAACCCGTAGCGGCCGTAATCGGTCTCGCGGCCCCAGATCGCCAGCACGATCGTGGCCGGCACGCCGAACTGCTTTTCGATCTGATCAAGCGCTGCGCGGTGCTTCTGCATCAGCCGCTGCCCCTCGCCCGCCAGCCGCGCGATAGTGCCTTCCTTCACGTAGTCGGCCGGCACCTGCACGAACTCGGCCTGCGACGGCGCGCCGGTGGCGGGACGTCCCGGCAGGATCAGGTCGGGCAACTTGTAGTCGGGCTCAAGACCGCGCGTTTCGCGATCGAAGGTCGCGCGCGACACGCCCGCCGCCTGCGCCTCCGGCCAGAGCGAAGTAATGAACTGCGTGAAGGCGGCGTCGGCTCCGCGGGCTGGTGACGCGAGCGCCAGCGCCGAAAGCAGCACGCCGAGGGCGATGGTGCGGCGACTCGATCGCAAGGAACCGCTCACACGTCGATTTCAAAATTATGCATGCGCAAACGCTAGCATAGCACCGCGTGGCTGTGAACGCGCGCTGGCTGCCGATCAATGCGCTTGTTCCCGCGTGGCATCCGCAACCGTTGCATTGGAAATCCGGTCAACGATCGCAATGCCGATGGCCGAGAGGATGAACACGGTGTGGATGATGGTCTGCCACATCACGCCGGCCTCGGTGTAAGCGGTCTTGCCCGACGCCAGGCCGCCGGCCTCGATGAAGGTACGCAGCAGATGGATCGAGGAGATGCCGATAATCGCCATCGCGAGCTTGATCTTCAGCACGCTGGCATTGACGTGGCTGAGCCATTCCGGCTCATCCGGATGGCCCCGCAGATTGAGGCGGGAAACGAAGGTTTCGTAGCCACCGACAATCACCATTACCAGGAGGTTGGAAATCATCACCACGTCGATCAGGCCGAGCACCGCCAGCATGATCTGCTGCTCGCTGAAATCGAAGGAGTGCGCGAAGAGGTGCCAGAGTTCCTTGAGGAACAGGATGACGTAAATGGCCTGCGCGATAATGAGGCCGACATACAGCGGCAACTGCAGCCAGCGCGAGCCGAAGATGATCATCGGCACAGGGCCGAGGGCTTTGCCTTTCTTCGGCAAGCGCAGTTCTGACGTGGCGGACA
The DNA here is from genome assembly GCA_035278345.1 of Bradyrhizobium sp. GTDB lineage: Bacteria > Pseudomonadota > Alphaproteobacteria > Rhizobiales > Xanthobacteraceae > Bradyrhizobium. The sequence continues at coordinate 10,253 of DATEJC010000080.1, forward strand.
TTCTGGGGACTCGCGAGGGGATTGCGGAAGGAGACCCCTATCTACGCAATCCCGCCGCGACGAGAAGTGACAACTCGCCGCAGCCGCGTGCCATAAAGCAGCCGCGTGCCATAAAGTTGTCGGTTCGACTCACGGTCGACAAGACGTGCGCTTGACAGCACACGCCGTGTCATCACGCCGCGGAATCACCGCGTCAGCTTCTTGTACTTGACCCGGTGCGGAATGATGCTGTCCTGGCCGAGCCGGCGCATCTTGTCCTTTTCGTAGTCCTGGAAGTTGCCCTCGAACCATTCGACATGGCTGTCGCCTTCGAAGGCCAGAATATGCGTGGCGATGCGGTCGAGGAACCAGCGGTCATGGCTGATGATCACGGCGCAGCCGGCGAAATCCTCCAGCGCCTCTTCCAGTGCGCGCAGCGTGTCGACGTCGAGGTCGTTGGTCGGTTCGTCCAGCAGCAGCACGTTGGCGCCGGACCTCAGCATCTTGGCCAGATGCACGCGGTTGCGCTCACCGCCGGAGAGCGCGCCGACCTTCTTCTGCTGGTCGGCGCCCTTGAAGTTGAACGCCGAACAGTAGCCGCGGGAGTTCACTTCCTTCTTGCCGAGCAGGATCAGCTCGTTGCCGCCGGAAATCTCCTCCCACACCGTCTTCTTGCCGTCGAGCGCATCGCGCGACTGATCGACGTAGCCGAGGTGCACGGTCTCGCCGATGGTGATGCTGCCCTTGTCGGGAGTCTCCTGCTTGGTGATCATGCGGAACAGCGTGGTCTTGCCGGCGCCGTTGGCGCCGATCACGCCGACAATGCCGCCGGGCGGCAGCTTGAAGGTGAGATCGTCAATCAGCTCGCGATCGCCGTAACCCTTGCTCAGTCCCTCGAAGTCCACGACGTTGGCGCCGAGCCGCTCGGCAACTGGGATGATGATCTGCGCGGTCGTGGTTTGCTTCTCACTCGCCTGCTTCAGCAACTCCTCGTAGCGCTGGTAGCGCGCCTTGGATTTCGCCTGGCGGGCCTTGGGCGAGGACGCGATCCACTCCTGCTCGCGCGCCAGCGTGCGCTGGTGCGCGGCCTCTTCGCGGCCTTCCTGCTCGAGGCGCTTCTGCTTCTGCACCAGCCAGGAAGAGTAGTTGCCCTCATAGGGAATGCCGCGGCCGCGATCGAGCTCGAGGATCCAGCCCGTGACATTGTCGAGGAAGTAGCGGTCGTGGGTGACGATCAGGATTGCGCCGGGATATTGCCTTAAGTGGCCTTCCAGCCATGACACCGACTCGGCGTCGAGATGGTTGGTCGGCTCGTCCAGCAACAGGAGATCGGGCTGGTCCAGCAACAGGCGGCACAGCGCGACGCGGCGGCGCTCGCCGCCGGACAGCTTGGTGACATCGGCATCGTCGGGCGGACAGCGCAGCGCGTCCATGGCCTGGTCGACCTTGCTGTCGAGATCCCAGAGGCCCTGGGCCTCGATCTCGTCCTGCAGCTTGGTCATCTCGTCCGCGGTCTCGTCGGAATAGTTGGCGGCGAGATCGTT
>DATEJC010000081.1:0-4439 GCA_035278345.1 Bradyrhizobium sp.
GCGGCGCGGAACGGCGTTGCCGCCGGGGGCGCGGCGGGCGGAGCGACATGGGCGGGCGCGGCAGCGGCCTCGCCATTGGTGGCGGCGGCCGAAATCGGCTGGCCGTCGGGGCCGATCACCGTGGGATTGAGGCCACCCTTGGAATCCGGGCCGGCGTAGGTGGCTTCGAGATCGATGATGTCGCGAAGGAAGATCTTTCCTTCGTTCAATTCGTCGCGCCAGATGATGATGGCCTGGAAGGTCAGCGGGCTTTCGCAGAGGCCTGCGATCATCGCCTCGCGGCCGGCCTCGATGCGCTTGGCGATCGCGATTTCGCCTTCGCGCGAGAGCAGCTCCACGGTGCCCATCTCGCGCAGATACATGCGCACGGGATCGTCGGTGCGCTCGCCGGGCTCGGACTTCTTGACCTCGGTGACGGCCTTCTGCGTGACCTCGACAAGCTCGTTGTCGGTATCGTCGTCGCCAGAATCCTTATCCTCTTCCTCGCCTTCGTCGTCGGCCTCGGTGACGTTGATGCCCATGTCCGAGAGCATCGACATGATGTCCTCGATCTGCTCGGGCGAGGTGGAGTCCGAAGGCAGCACGGCGTTGAGCTGATCGAAGGTCACGAAGCCGCGCTTCTTGGCCTGCTTGATCATCTTCTTGACGGCAGCATCCGACAGGTCGAGCAAGGGCGACGGGGCTTCGGCGGCATCCTTCTCGGGCGCGTCCGCTGCCTTGTCGTCTTTTTCCTTGTCCTTAACCTGCAGCGTCTTTGCCTTCGTGGCCATTCATTGCTCCCAAAACGCGCTTTCCCGCGGGACGCACAGGCGCCTCCGCTACCGACCAAACACCTGAGAGGGAGAAATTGTCCCCCTCTAACCTATGCAAATGACTCACGCGAAAATCGGAACCGGCTTTCTGTGTGTCACGCCCTGACGCGCAAAAGGGCGGCGTTCGTGTCGCCACCCCGGTTCACGTCAGCATTCTCGATGCACCACTTAAGGCGCGGCTGTTAAGTTTCGCTTAACCCTGTTTTTGCAGCCAAACCACGGATTTGGCGAGTCATTTAACGGGTCCGGCCACCGCCGTCCCATTAATTTTCAGGCCATGTGGCCTTAGCTTACCAGTTTGCGCATGATCTCTTCCGAAAACCGATGCCCACTTTGCGCTAACGCGGCCCTCCGGGTCGGGATCATGCGCTAAACGCTCCGCTGGAACCGGCCGGAAAGTTCGCCAAAACCCTCAATCAGGGCTTCGGTGCCTTCGGCTTCGGCCATCCGGGCCTGGATATCCTTCAGCCAGGCCAGATTGGCATCGCTGCCGTCCTCGGCCAAAGCAAGCTCAGCGTCCTTCATTTCCCTAAGTAGGGCGTGGGTTTTCTGATGCAAGGCAACGAGTTGCCGCCAGGTGGCCAGAACATCCTCGCGGGCGGCGCCGACATTGGCGCCCCACACCGCCCCGGTCGTAATCGCCCGCTCAACCCTTTGAAGAATCGGGCTTAATCCGCGCGCTTCGAGATCGGCCCGCATCTTTTCGGCTTGTTCGCCAGGTTCGGGCGAATGGTGATGGTCGAGCGCGAATGCGGCCATGATGCCGGCGCGGAGCTTGTGGCCCTCGGGATGGGCCAGCTCCAGGGCGCCGACCTCCTCGAGATGGTCGTGCAGCAGCCAGGGGTGATTGACCAGGGTGAGCAGGATCAGGGCCTCGCGGCGGGAGATCGCCGAACGCTGCCCGCGCATGATGGGGCTTGCCGCGAGCTGGGGGCTCGCCGCCTGGTAGGGGCCGCGGGCCAAGGCCAGGCCGGCCGCCCCCTGCCCACCCCGCGGGGCGAATCGACCACCGGGGCCGCCGCCACGGGGAGCAAAGCGGCGGGCTGATTCGGCCCCGCCGCCGCGGCCGAAATTGCCCCTGACATAGCCGCCGCGGCCGCCCTCGGGCGCGAAGGCGCGCTGCAGGCGCTCGGCGAGATCCTGGCGGTAGTAGCGGCGCACGACCTCGTCGCGGATGGCGTTCGTGAGATCGCCGATGCGCGCTTCGAGCGCAGCGCGGCGCTCGGGCGTGGCAAAGCTGCCGCCCTCGATCTCGCGCGACCAGATCATGTCGGCGAGCGGGCGCGCCGCGGAGAGCACATCCTCGATCGCGGCGCGGCCGCCGCTTCGGGCGAGATCGTCGGGGTCCTGCCCTTCCGGCAGCAGTGCGAAGCGCAGGCTTTTTCCCGGCTTGAGATGCGGCAGCGCGAGGTCAGCGCCGCGATAGGCCGCCTTCTGGCCGGCGCGGTCGCCGTCGAAGCAGAGGATCGGCTCGTCCGTGATGCGCCAGAGCAGCGCGAGCTGGTTTTCGGTCAGCGCGGTGCCGAGCGGCGCGACGGCGGCGGGAAAGCCTGATGCGACCATCGCAATGACGTCGACATAGCCCTCGACCACGACGAGCTGCGCGCCATTATGCGCGGCCTGCCGCGCCGGGCCGTGGTTGTAGAGATTGTCGCCCTTGTGGAAGAGCGGCGTCTCCGGCGAATTGAGATATTTCGGCTGCGCGTCCTTCTCCAGCGCGCGTCCGCCAAAGGCGATGACGCGGCCGCGCAGATCGGTGATGGGGAAGATGACGCGATCGCGGAAGCGATCATAGGGCAGAGGAATGTCGTCGCCCGCAATCAGAAGCCCCGCCTCAACCATGTCAGGGACAGGAATGTTTTGAGCGCCGAGATATTCCTTCAGCGCAAAGCGCTCGGCCGGCGCATAGCCGAGGCGAAACTGCAGCTGCGTGGAAGGTTGCAGGCCCCGGTCGGCGAGATAGCCGCGCGCCTTGGCGCCGTTGCGCGAAGCCAGCGTGTCCTGGAAGAATTTGGCCGCCAGCTCCATCACGTCATGCAGCGTCTTGCGCCGCTGCTCGTGGCGCGCCGCGTCCGGGCTTGCCGCCGGGAGCGCCATGCCCGCCATCGAGGCGAGCCGCTCCACCGCTTCCGGAAACGAGACGCCCTCGGTCTCCATCACGAAGTCAAAGATGTTGCCGTGCTTGCCGGAGGAGAAGTCGTGGTAAAATCCCTTCTGGTCGTTGACGGTGAAGGACGGCGTCTTCTCCTGCTGGAACGGCGAGAGCCCCTTCCACTCCTTGCCCGCCTTCTTCAGCCGCACGCGCTTGCCCACGACTTCGGAGACCGGAAGCCGGGCGCGGATTTCCTCGAGAAACTGGGGCGTGAAGCGCATGGGTGCTGCGGGCCGTTACCAACCGATCATGGATATAGGCAGGGCCGCGGAAAATACCGATACCGCCGCGATTCTCCCAGCTATTCACAGCCCCGATCGTGGTTATGAATTCCGGGCTCTCGCTTCGCTCGCCCCGGAATGACGAAGGAGATGGCTTGAATCGGCCCCGGTTCCGCGCTTCGATAGCCTTATGTTCACGACCTTCCGAGGCGGACAGAGCGGGACGTGGCGGATCACGCTGAATTCGGCCGTTAGCGGCGAGGCGCTTCCAGCCGTACCGGCGCTTGCGATCACGCAGAGCACCGCGATCGCGTTGCCGATCCTGCCCTCGGCCACCTCCTGGCGGCTCGCGGGTGTCGCCAGCCATCTGCGCTATGCCGAGAAGGCGGAGCAGGCGCAGCTGGCCGAAAAGCAGCCGCCGCTCGGACGCAAGGAGGCGACGTCGGCGGCGCTGATCCCGATCAAGAAATCGGCGGCGTGGTGGGCGCTGAGCCAGGACGAGCGGCGCGAGATTTTCGAAGCGAAGTCGCATCACATCTCGGGCACGCTGAAATATCTGCCGCAGATCGCGCGCCAGCTCTTTCACTGCCGCGATCTGGGCGAGCCCTTCGATTTCATCACCTGGTTCGAATATGCGCCTGAGCATGCGACCCAGTTCGAGGAACTGGTCGCCATGCTGCGCGCGACGGAGGAATGGACCTTTGTCGAGCGCGAGGTCGATGTGCGGCTGCAGCTGGCGGAGTGATTCCTCCTCTGGCCGGCCTCGTCCCGGCCATCCACGTCTTCGCTTCCAAAACAAGAAAGACGTGGATGCCCGGGACAAGCCCGGGCATGACGAAATTCCTTTGTCGTCTACTGCGCCAGGAACTTCCCCGACTCGATGCGCGGCAGTTTTGTGACGGGCCAGTTGTAGACATAGGTCCAGGCATCGCTTGTGCTGCCGTCTTCGAGCGTCACGCTCAGCATCTGCCGCAGGTACTCGGTCGGCGGCGGAAAACTGTCGCCGCAGGCTTCATACATGTCGAACTCGTGCAGCATCTCGTCGCGGGCGCGCAGGCGATAGAGCTCGCCACGCACGATATCGGCGGGATCGTCTGACAGCACCAGGCCCGGATAGTGCTTGATCAGGTACAGCCGGCCGCGGCAGTGCGCCTCGCCGATGAAGTCGGCGTTAACAGATAGCAGCCGCGCCATCGGATGGTCGAAGCCGCGCATCAAGGTGCCGTAGACGAAGAGACGGTCGGAGATCATGGG